>JADKJR010000031.1 GCA_016720925.1 Betaproteobacteria bacterium
CTGCATCCCAGTCGGGAATGTGCATATCCAGCAACAGGCGGTTGTAGCGGGATGCGGTCATGGGTGCAGCATCACAACTTGAGATCCGGATTACCGGGTCCAAAGTGCTTCAGCATCACCAGTGGCTGGCTTTCACTTTCATTGCGGATGACAACACCTTGTTGCGCCGCAATCTCTGTGACGAAGAATTCGTCGTCGGTCAACTGCCCGTATCGAATCAGCGTCGGTGAATCCACGCGATGAACCCCCAATGTGCCGTGGCCCTCGGTGAGGATCAGGCCATGGGCCATCGCGTCGCGGATGGTGACGCTGCGACCGGGCAGGACCGTCAGTTCTTTCGCGCTGAAATCGGGCGACTGATGGCATACCCAGTTTTCCCGATAGCCTGCATCGCGCATTTCATTTTCATCGCGCGCGGCCACAGGCGCCATGAAATGCTTGCGCTTGAAATCGGGATCGATGTTGGCTTCCCAGTCGATCACATCCATCAGATAGTCGAAATCACCGATGTATTCTGTCGGCGTGTTTTTCCACAGCAGATCCTCGGGAACCACCTGATTGCCGGTAACCGACTCGAACATGGCGAAGACATCCGACGCCCGTTGCGGTTCATAAGTGCACAGGCTGCCCGGCGCGTGCAGGATGCCGGGCGGTACGTCCCAGCCGGTGCCGACCTCGAGGCGATACGCCGCTGACAACGCGGTGATGCGGTTGTCGCCGCGCGAGAAATCGACCAGCGCCTGGCGCACCTGATCCTTGGTCGTGCCCGGCACCAGGCCAAAAAAAGTATAGGGAAAACTGCCGCCGTGATTATTGACCTGCGGCGGGAAGTAATAGGCTTCGGGTTTGCCGAGTTGGCCGATGCGGCGCGCGTGTTCATCACGGTGGTGAATGTGCAGCGGCAGGGCGGCGAGGTTATCGAAGAACTTCGAGAACATGGGCCAACCGCCATGGTCGCGCCACAGCGTTTCACCAACGATTTTCGCACCAAGTTCGGCGATGGCATCGCGCAGCAGCACCTGCTCTGCGCCTGCATCGCGACCCACCACGATTGCGCTCAGGCCTTCATTCTTGCCGGTCAGCGGTCCATTGTCGGCAGGCGTGGTCGAGGCGAACCAGCGCTCGTCGATGCCGCCGCGCGCGCCGCCAAGGACGTAGTAATCATCCGGGTGCAACTTGATGCGGCGGCCCGGCACACAAAATGAACGAGGCACCCAGTTCGGCGCGAGGCGGATGATGCCCTTGCCTTGTTCGAGGGCACGTTCGGTGAGGTCTTTGGGGCTTGTCATTTCTTCGATTCCGAATATTAAAAGTCTAGCACTGACGCGGATTGTAGGTGGAAAATGTCGCGAAAAGCGCGCCAGTGCTTGAGTTTACCAAGGGGAACTTCTCGAAACCCCCATATTTTCGCCTTCATCGTTGTTGATGAATTTTTTGGCGAGAATTTTCTGGGGCCAGGTTTTGATCAGTGTTATTCTCGCTGTTTCTGGGTTTTTTCGAGATGATTCGCCCGTTTTTCGGGAGCTTGTCCCCGATTCCTCAGGCGCCACACGCACCTCTCCTGTCGAGCGTCACCCAACGCCGCAAGTTGTACACGCACGCACGAAGGATGGTCTGCGCCTTGGCGCGAACTTTACCGATGCAGCGCAGCGTCTTTCCCGACGATTGCGCCCAGTCGCCGAACACGTGCTCGACGCGTGAGCGAATCCTGGACAGGGTCCGGTTGCGCGCGTGAATGCCGGTCTGGTCGCAGCGGTTCGGGTCGTCCTTCCTCTGCACCCTGTCAATCAGTCCCTTGGCCTTGGGCATCTCGAGCACCGCTTCGGCGCCACCTTCCCGGGCCAGCATTTCCTTGAACGCCCAGATCGTGCGTGCATCGGGCAGATGCCGATGGCCGGTGAGTCCAGTGAAGATCTGCCAGCTCGTCGGATCCACCAGACAGTACTCCAACTCTTCGTCCGACAGGTTGTGACCCTGTCCACTTTTGATTGAGGGTTTAAGCCGCTCTTTTAGTCAGCCGAGCGGATTGGCTGTCGTTGCTTGAAATTGTGGATAATTCGTCGTGGGCTGACTCGGCCGATTTGGCGTTGCTTTTACGTTCGAACTGAATCGGCGTGATCAATGCGCTAGCCCGCCGCAATAAAAAACCCTGCCGGCATTACACCGGCAGGGCGCATTGATACTCACAAACTTTGTTAGAACTTGTAGTTCACACCCAGCATTGTGGTACGACCATAGGTGGTGTACTGGTTCGGTTTTTCAGGCACGGAGTCATAGGTCTGGTATGGCGTGTTGTTCACGTTATTGACCTGAAGCAGAACAGACAGTCCTTTTAGCGCGCCACTGTCAAACGCGTAGCCGACCTGGGCATCAATCACTCTTTCACCCTTGATGTACCGGAACTCGCGGTCTGCGCCAAACCCGGTCACTTCGCCGACAAAGGCGGAGCGTTCACGCTGGCTGACCCGCGCGGAAAATCCATACTTTTCGTAATAGGCCGTCAGATTGGTAACCCGCCTGGAAAGACCGGGCAATGGCTGAGTGCCGCCACTGGGTCCATTCGGCTTTATCCCGCTGTCGGTATCGGCGTGGCTCACGACCGCACCGAACCCATCAAGTGCCGGAGTGATCAAGTTGAAAGGTAGCGACGCAGTGAATTCGACGCCATTCATCCGTCCGCCTTGTCCATTTACCGGAGTGTCGAAGCCGCCGATATTCGAGATCGGGGTGATCGCGCCATTGCTGGGATTCGGAAAGCCGGTGAAATCCTTATTTATCCTGTCCTGGTAAACATAGGACTTGAGATCCTTGTAAAAAGCAGCGATGGAAACATAAGCCTTGGTTCCGAAGTATTTTTCGTACGACACGTCATACGAATTTGCGCGGAAAGGATCCAGACGCGGATTGCCGCCACTTCCACTCCACTTGCGGTCGGTCGCGCTCAGGCTATAGTTGTTGCTCGCCCGGAGCTGATCCAGTCGTGCGCGGACCATTGTTCTTGCAATACCCAGGCGGATCGTTTGCTCATCGGAAAGGCTAACCGCCAGATTCAGGCTTGGCAGGAAATCGGTATATTTCTTTCCGTCCGTGTAGCTACTGACACCAGTGGTTACGTTGCCATCGCCGACCGCAAATGCCGTTGAGCTCTGATTGGTGTTGATAATCTGGACGCCGACATTGCCGCGAATCGGTAACGATGCCCATTCGGTGTCGATGTCAAGCTTGCCAAAAACCGTCGTCACCTTCTCTTCGACGGTCCAGTCTTTGTTGAAGATGTCCGGATGAAGCTTCGCAACCAAATTGTAGAGTTGATCCTTGGCGCCTTGAACGTCGTAGCTGAGTACGCCGGGAATGCCGATAAAGCCCAACGACGTTGGCGACACCAGCAGCCCAGACGGTACCGATGACGGAGAAGATTTCAAGTTCACCAGGAACTCACTCGACAACCGGGTTTTTGAACGCTCGGAATAGTTCAGTCCGACATCAACCTGACTGAAGATTCCCTGCATGTCGTGCTTCCCACTCAAGCGAAGAGACTTAAGTTCATCCGTGACTTTCGGGAATTTGATATAGCCGTCCTGCCCCCAACCCCCTGAATCCACCAGCTTGATAACGCTGGCATCGGCGTAGTTAAGACCCGTCTGGTATGACGGCATGCCGGTTCCAAGATCCTGGGTGAACAGGAAATTGCTTTTCGCACCCGTGGTACCCGCATAGGTTTCAAGAATTGATTCGTCGCGCTTTGCCTTTGACCAGCTTAAGTCACCGACCGCCGTCCAGCCGCCGGCCATATTGAGCTTGCTGTTCCAGCCCAGCGCCTTGATATCATCCGTTCGCGTGTTCAGGTCATTGCGAATCACCGGCTTGATGCCGATCCAGTTGGCCGAAGTCAGGAAGCCGCCTTTCACTACCGGATTTGTGTAGCTTTCGGCGCCCCAGACTGTTCCGAACTCCATGCCGCGTGAGGTAGTGTCCTGATCAAATTTTGAATAGTAAAGGTCGACAAGGCTGGAAAAGTCCTTGTTGGGCTTCCATTCCAGCACGGCCATCAAGCCGTCACGTTTGGCTTTGACCGACTCAACATAAATCTTGTTGCCGCCCAACGCTTGAGTACCTGCCGGGACACCAGGTGACGCCGTGTCGGCGGTCGCATAACCCCAAGCTTCCCAACGTTGTACCTGGCTGGGCGAATCCAGATGTGCATAACCCAAGGCAATACCGAAAGTCTTGTCAGCAGATTGATCGATGTATGAGGCGCTGAGGCGGTTTCCGTTCGCCGAAACACCGCTGTTCAGGGAGCCCAGCGAGTTTTTCTCACCGCGCAAGCTGACTGCTACCGTGCGTTTGCTGAATGACAGGGGGCGTACTGTTTGCAAATCGACCGTGCCGGACAGGCCTTGACCGATGAGCGAGCCATCGGGTGTCTTGTAAATCAAAACGCCGCTCAGCAGTTCAGATGGGTACTGATTGAATTCGACAGCGCGGTTGTCGCCCGTACTAACCTGCTCGCGACCGTTCAGCAACGTACTGGCGAAGTCGCCCGACATACCGCGGATGCTGACGGTGGTGGCACGTCCGGCAACACGCTGTGCAGCGAGACCAGGCAGACGCGCGATCGACTCGGCAATACTGTTATCAGGCAATTTGCCAATGTCTTCCGCAGAAATCGCTTCGACGATTGAATTCGAAGACTGTTTGACCGAGATCGCTTCTTCAATACCGCGGCGGATACCAGTCACAACAACCGTCTCCAGGCTTTGTGCGCTGGATTTGGCCGTTGCCGCTGCCGCATCCTTCTTTGCCGCTGCCTGTTTGGCAGCTTCCACGGCAACTGGGTCCGCTTGCTGCGCTTGTGCTGTCACGGCAAAAATTGCCATCGCGCAAGCCGCAGCCAACGGGCTAAGCCTGAATTCAAAATTATTCACGGAAGGGCTTGCACCCTTCTTGACAGAAGTGTTCATCAATCGTCTCCTCAAAGTAATTGGACAAATCGCGGTCCCTGGAGGGACGCTTGTGGGATGGGTACTATTTTTTGCCGGGCTAATTTCTTGCGCGATTTTGTAATAAAACTATATTCATGTCAATCAGTCCGGGAGCGGCAAAATGGACCGCCACGGCGTGCTTAGCCGTGAAAACTGGTTGGAACTCTCGTTTTTTATACTATGCGCACTTGGAAATGACTACAATTTCTCGAAATCCTGCGCCATTCCGAGATGTAGTTATACTACAACAAAATAATTTTAAGCCAGTCAAATTTGTTGCATTTCAACATAAATACAACACTCCGGCACTGTTCCATGAGATCTAGCTTGGCGATGAAGCAACTAAGGGCACGTACATTCAACCGTTATGCCGCCTAAGAGAGTGCTTGGGTGGACGCACAGGGACAGAAAAACATGCGATATCGGGGCTCTGACCGCTTTTTTGGCATGAACACGCAATCGTGGCGGTTACGCATGCACCGAATGACGCGATCCGTGATTCTTGATGTCTTGCTGGCCGCCTTCGGTGCGACGACTGCCACTGCCGCGACGAGCAGAGGCGCGATTCAACCTGAAACTGCCATTCTCGAATCGGCCGCGGCACGACCGCAGCCAAGTGCGTCAAGTGCGCCACACGCTCAACTGAACCTGCACGTACCGTCCCCCGACTGGCGCGACCAGATCATCTACTTTCTCGTTACCGACCGATTCAATGACGGGGATCCGACCAACAACGATTTTGGTGCTGAAGAGTTCGATGCCAACAGTAACGCAAAATACAATGGCGGCGACCTCAAGGGTATTGAACAAAAGCTGGATTACATTCGTGGCCTCGGCGCCACCGCCATTTGGCTCACACCGCCGGTTGCTAACCAGTGGTGGGATCCGATCGTGAAGTTCAGCGGCTTTCATGGCTACTGGGCCGAAAACTTTACGGAGGTCGATCGCCACCTCGGCACGCTGGACGACTACAAGCGCCTGTCGCATGCCATTCATTCCGCCAACATGTATCTGGTGCAGGACATCGTCGTCAACCACACGGGAAACTTCTTTGCCTTTGACGGCGGATGGAATGCGAATGACCCAACCAAGCATTACATGCCAAATACAGGCTCGCGCCCTCTGAATGCGCCGAGTCAATGGCCCTTCAGCCTGAACGACCCACGCAAACCCGAACATCGGCGGGCCGGCATCTATCACTGGACACCGAATGTGATTGACTTCACCGACCCCCGACAGGAACGGGACTACCAGATGTCGGGGCTCGACGACCTGAATACGGAAAACCCGCTAGTGCGCCAAACGCTGCGCAAGAGCTATGGCCACTGGATCAGGGACGTCGGTGTGGACGCGTTCCGCGTCGACACCGCGTTCTATGTACCGGCCGAATACTTTGCTGACTTCATGTATTCCCGCGACCCGCGATATCCCGGCATGGCGAACGTTGCGCGGCAAACCGGCCGGCGAAACTTCCTCGTCTTTGGTGAGGGTTTCGGCATTGACAAATCCTATGCGAACAAGGAGGCACGCAAGATCGAGCGCTACATGACAGCACGCGACGGACGGCCACTGCTGCCGGGCATGCTGAATTTTCCGCTCTATGGCGCGATGGGCGACGTTTTCGCGCGGGGGCGGCCACCTTCCGAGCTCGCCTACCGTATCGGCAACATGATGAAGTTACACAAACGTCCGCACTTGATGCCAACGTTCATTGACAACCATGACGGTGATCGCTTCCTTGTGGGCGGCTCGCAGGCGGCGCTCAAACAAAGCCTGCTGCTGATGATGACCCTTCCCGGCATCCCGACGATTTACTACGGCACCGAACAGGCCTTCACCGAACCGCGCGCCGCCATGTTCAAGGCAGGTTTCCAATCCGGAGGGCGCGATCGTTTCGATACCAGCGCACCGCTGTACCGCTATATTGGGGAATTAAGTGCGCTACGGAGATCTGATCCGGTTTTTTCGCGCGGCACACCAGCATTGCTGAAGGCCAACGCCGCCACACCAGGCGCGCTCGCATACCGAATGTCATACGGTCGTGACACCGCCATCATTGTGTTCAATTCCTCCGCCACCGAGACGCTGCTGGACAACATGGATACACGACTTCCGGCGGGAACGCTACTGGAAGGGCTGTTCGGCATCGACGGCGTTCCGGCCGATGTGACAGTCGGTACAAGCGGGCGCATCACAATGAAACTTCAACCGCGTGCGGGTCTGGTCTGGAGGGTGACGCGAAAGAAATTGCCACCGCCACGCGCGACCGGCGCGATTTCGATACACACCCTGCCGAATGCGTCAATGCGTGGTGATTTTTCCGTGTCTGGAACCGCGCACGGCACGGGAGTTCCTTCAGACTCGTGACGGACGGCGACATTGCCAGGGCACAGAATCTCGTTCCCGCGACGGATGGCAAGTGGACCGCCCGCGTCGACACCAGCAAAATGCTTGACCCTGCCGTTCAGCACAGCATCGTTGCGTGGATGGAATCATCCGAGGGCCTACGCAAGCCCCGCCTCTGCGACGCGCCGTTTTCGTGTGGCGCGCGATTGGACGGTTCTGGCCGACGTCACCGACCCGGCGGGTGACGACAACGGTCCGCGCGGCACGTACGCGTACCCGGCGGATCCCACATGGGGTGCTAACCGGCAAATGGACATCCAGCGTGTGAAAGTCTCTGGCGCGGGCGGCACGCTGAAAATCGATCTGACGATGAACAAGGTCACCACCAGCTGGAACCCGCAAAATGGTTTTGATCATGTCGTGTTCACTGTTTTCGTCGAGTTGCCGGACCGCACAGGCGGTGTGACCGCCATGCCGCTGCAACATGGCTCATTGCCCGCGGACATGCGCTGGCACTACCGCCTGCGCGCCCACGGCTGGTCGAATGCCCTGTTTTCCGCGGAAAGCGCATCCGCCCTGCACGAAGGCACATTGGTCACGCCCGCCGCGGATATTCGCACCGACCCTGCCAATAACACCGTCACGTTTATCTTGCCGGCGAGCTCACTCGGGCCGCTGAAATCACTTTCGGGCGTGAAGCTCTACGTCACCACCTGGGACTACGACGGCGGCTATCGCACCCTCAGCCCGGACGCACGGCCAGGCAGCATCAGCGGCGGAGACCCGGCGGTTGACCCGCGAGTAATGGACGACACAAATGTGATTACGCTCCCTTGAAAAACAATCGATCTGACGTGCCGCTACAAGCGCGTCCGCGTCTGCTGGCCATCGCTTGGCCCATGTTCTTTGAACTGTGTCTGGGCATCGGTGTTGGTGTGCTGGGCACCATACTGGCTGCACATATCAGCGATCCGGCCGGCGCCGCGTTCGCCCTCGCCAACCAGATTTCCGCGATGCTTTTTATCCTGTTCAGGGTCGTGGGCGCGGGTGTCAGCGTGGTCGTCGCGCAAAGCCTGGGCAGCGGGCGGCGTGACGCGGCGGATGCGGTTGCGCGCGCCGTTCTTGGCGCCAGCAGCTGGGTCGGCATCGTTACCGCATTAATGGCATTTGGCGGTGCCTACCCGCTACTGCATTTGATGCAGGCTCCCGCGGAAGTGCTGCCGCTAGCGGCGCCATTCCTGCAAGCGCTCGCGCCGGCGATGCTGCTGGATGCCTGGAACGCCTCGATGGCGGGTGTGATGCGTGCACATCTGCGGGTGCGTGATACGCTGGCCGTGATCGTCGCCATGCAAATCACGCTCCTGTCTTTGGCCCTCGCGCTCATGCCTGCGTTCGGGCTGCAGGGTTTTGCCATCGCGCTAATCGCCAGCCGTGCGCTTGGACTTGCATTGCATTTGCTGCTGTGGCGCAAAAGGCTGGGGTTAGTGGCACGGATCGGCGACTGGTGGCGTCTGCCGCGGCATGAACTGGCATCCGTCCTGCGTATCGGCTTGCCGGGTGCGGCCGAAAATATTGCCTATCGGCTCGCCTTCATGGTCAGCGTGGCCGTCGCCGGACAACTGGGGGCGCAATCACTTGCCACACAAGCCTACACGCTGCAGATCACCTATGGCGTCCTGCTTTTCGGATTGGCAACCGGACTCGCGGTGGAGATCGTCGTGGGTCACATGATCGGCGCCGGGCACTTGCGCGATGCGCATCGCCTGGTGCGGCGCGCGCTGGCCCGGGGGCTTGCCGTCAGCGTCATCGCGGCGACCGCGGCTGCGATTGCCGGTCCGTGGCTGCTGGCGCAATTCACTCAAGATGCCGGGATCATCGCCGCGGGTTCCATGCTGTTGTGGTGGACGGTGCTGTTGGAACCCGGCCGAACCTTTAATCTGGTGGTGATTAATGCGCTGCGCGCAGCCGGTGATGCCCGCTATCCCGTCGTCGCTGGTGCCGCGTCCATGGCGCTGGTGCTGGGTGTTGGCAGCTGGTTTCTGGGCATCCACCTCGGCCTGGGATTGACCGGCGTGTGGATTGCCTATGTGGCGGATGAATGGATACGCGGTCTGCTCATGTGGCGGCGCTGGGTACGCCATGGGTGGGTGCCGCACGCACGTGCCACGCACCGCAGGCTGAGACGGCGCGAGATCATCGCGCCGGCATGAGCGGTTTTCTAAACCTGCGGCAGTTCGATCCCGCGCACCGCTACTTTTTCGGTCTCAATAGTATGCGCAAGTAACTTTGACGCCTGGTAGATGGCAGTGATGGTCGGCGTAGGAACACCCGTCAACTGCCCAAGTTCGACCACCGAACCGACCAGTGCATCGATTTCAATGGCGCGGCCCGCTTCCACGTCCTGCAACATGGACGTCTTGTGTTTGCCGACTTTCTCTGCGCCATCGATACGCTTCTCGAGCGTGACGCGAAACGACGCACCCAGCTTCTCGGCAACGGCCTGTGCCTCGCGCATCATGTTCGTCGCCAGTTCGCGCCCCAATGGAAACTGGCAGATATCCTGCAATGTTGCATGCGACAGCGCGGAGATCGGATTGAACGTGAGATTGCCCCACAACTTCAGCCAGATTTCATTGCGGATGTTTTCGAGTACTGGCGCCTTCAGACCCGATTTTGCAAAAATATCGGATAAATCTTTCACGCGATTGCTGATGCTGCCATCCAGTTCGCCCAAGGGGAAACGATCACCCTCGATGTGCCGCACCACGCCCGGCGCGACAAGCTCCGTTGCCGGGTAAACCACGCACCCGATAATGCGGTCAGCTGAAATCGCATCCTGACAAACGCCCTGTGGATCGACTGCGTGAACCCGCGTTCCTTCCAGCGCGCCGCCGTGCTTGTCGAAGTACCAGAACGGAATACCGTTCTGCATCGTAATGACCGTGGTCTTGGGTCCATACAGCGGCTCAAGCTGATTGACCACGGCTTCCACCTGATGGGATTTAAGCGCCAGGATGATGCAATCGACGTGGCCGACCGCCGCAAAACTATCGGTCGCTTTTGCGCCGCGCGCTTCAATCACGGTGCCGTCATTCATCTTCAAGATCATGCCGTGGCTGCGAATTGCGTCGAGATTTTTCCAGCGGGCGATGAACGTGACATCTTCACCGGCCGCAGCCAGTTTTGCACCAACAAAGCCACCGATGGCGCCCGCGCCGACTATGCAAAATTTCATTTCAAGTTTCCCGCTTGTTGTAAATAATTGCACCAATGAAAATGAGGCTGTATCAGCACCTCACCACACCCGCGCCTATCCCACGCCGGCATGCCGAATGCCGCCGCGACATCGACTGGCCGCCATCCCGATACCAATGGCCGCACGAAAAGAGTGGTTTTTTGACACACGATGCGATGATGCAAGTTTAATTGTGCACCGCAGCAATCACCTTGACAAGTGTCAATCGCGATCTTCGGCAATTAAACGGACACGGCCTGGTGCGTCGGATGTAGGCGATTCACCGACAAGCCGTAGCCTTCGCATCTGACAGGATTTCCGGCATCCGGGGAATGGAAGCTCGAACTTTTCGATACTTACAATTGTCACTCGTAACGAATATATTTCAGAAGTAGTGATCGTTCAATCAACTTTAGGAGATTATCTTGAAAAATTCATATGCAGGTGCGCTGACTTTGATGTTCGGCGCGCTCGTCCTCGGTGGTTGCGCGTCGGATAAACCCGTCGCGTCTGTCGCCTCTTCTTCGCAGGCAGTCCCTATGCAGTCAGCGAACGCATCAGCCAATGCCCGACCCGCGGCAGCGACATCAACCGTGCAAACAGCCGTGGTTGCACCCAACGCCGCAACCAATATGGTCTACTTTGATTACGACAGCTATACCGTGAAGGATCAATATGCAGGAGTCGTTCGCGGCAATGCAGATTACCTGGCCAATACCAATGGCGCGATTGAACTGGACGGTTATGCCGACGAACGCGGCAGCCGTGAATACAACATGGCGCTGGGACAAAAACGCGCTGACGCCGCCAAGCGAGCATTAGCCGTGCTGGGCGTGAAGAACGACCGCATCGAGACGATCAGCTTTGGCGAAGACAAGCCCAAGGGCACTGGCCATAATGAAGCCGCATGGGCGGAAAATCGCCGTGTCGATTTTGTGGTGAAGAGCGGTAAATAGGCTGGCGCCAAATCCATGATTGCGGGAAGCGCCCGGCCAACCTGGCAGGCGCGCCCCGCATGATGCGGCCAAACAAGCCAGGGCTCGGGGCTGACGCAAACGCTAAGCGGTTCGTGTCCGGTTGCTTCGCACCAGGAAAATGACGCCTGCCACGACCATCGGCAAGCTCAGCCATTGCCCCATCGAAAAGCCCAGCGCCAGGATGCCCAGAAAGCTGTCCGGCTCGCGCGCAAATTCGGCCAGAAAACGAAAGCTGCCGTATCCAATCAGGAACACGGCCGACACCGCGCCCACCGGTCGCGGCTTCTTTGAGTAGATCCACAAAATCACGAACAGCAGCATTCCTTCCATCGCGAACTGATACAACTGTGAAGGATGGCGTGCCAATGGCGTGGCATCGACCTGCGGAAACCACATGGCCCACGGCCACGTCGCGGCGTCGGTCACCCGCCCCGGCAATTCGCCATTGATGAAATTACCCATCCGGCCCGCGGCGAGTCCCGTCGGCACCAGTGGCGCAATGAAATCTGTCACCTGCCAGAAAGAACGATTGGTTTTGCGCCCAAACCACCACATCGCCACCAGCACCCCAAGGAAGCCGCCATGAAACGACATGCCGCCCTGCCAGATATAGAGAATTTCGATCGGGTGCGCGATGAAATGCGCCGGCATGTAGAAAATCACGTAACCCAGTCTTCCGCCCAGCACAACACCGAGCATGCCGAAGAACAGCAAATCGTCGAGGGCTTCCCGGGTGAAACCGGTGTCCGGGCGGCGTTTCATGTGCAATCTTCCCAACACGATGAACAGTACGAATGCGACGACGTACATCAACCCATACCAGCGAATGGCAACGGGGCCGAGTGAGAGCGCGATGGGGTCGAATTGGGGATGCGTCAGCATGGGGGTCCAAACAAGTCAGCGAATGCGATTATCGCATCGCTATCGCCGCTTACCCGCGATGGCCCAATCGCGCAGCCTCCAAAACCGTCGTCCCAGCCTCCGCTGGGATGACGGTGAATTGCAAACAGCAGACCAAACTCCAGCATCCTCGCGCCTCACGGGCAATAAATGCCTGTCAAGCCGCGCCAGTGCTAGCGTTTCACTATTTAGCACTTCTATTTACCTCAATATCTGTCGCCTCGGACTAAATCCGGGGCAACAGGCTGCTTAGTCCGCCTTGATCTGCGACTTCTTCACTACATCGCTCCAGCGCGCGGCTTCCACCTTGATGAATTCCGCAAACTCCTTTGGCGTAGTCGTCGCCGGTGCGGCTGCTTCTGCCGACAGGCGCTCGGCGACGGCAGGTGTCTTGCCCGCTGCAGCGGCCGCTTGCGCCAGTTTCTGCACGATGGCATCCGGCGTGCCGGCTGGTGCGAGCAATCCATACCACTGTGAGGTTTCAAATCCTGTGTAGCCCGATTCCGCAACCGTCGGCACATCCGCCAGCGCAGGCGAACGTTTTGCCGTGCCGACGGCGATGGGACGCAATGTACCTGCTTTTACGTGCGCCATCAGCGGCGGGGCGCCGGTGAAGGTGGCATCAAGCCTGCCGGCAAGCAGGTCGGTCATCATCGGGCCGGTGCCTTTGTACGGCACGTGGGTCGCGGTAAAGCCGGCTGTCAGCGCCAGATACGCCATCGCCAGATGCCCGGAGCTGCCATTGCCCGCCGAGCCGTAATTCAGTTCGCCCGGATTTTTCTTCGCGTATTCCACCAGCTCTTTGAGATTCTTTGCTTTCATTTTTTCCGAATTCACCACCAGCATGCTCGGCACTTTTGCCAGCAGCGTGATCGGCACGAAATCCTTGACCGGGTCATAGGGCAGTTTGGCAAACATGGCCGGATTCACGGCCAGCGTGCCGACGTGGCCGAGGATGATGGTGTAGCCATCGGGCGCGCTGTTTTTCACTTCGGTCATGGCGATATTGCCGGCGCCGCCGGGCTTGCTTTCAACCACGACGGTCTGGCCGAGCGTCTTCTGCATTTCGGCCGCAAAGGAGCGCGACACAATATCCGAACTTCCGCCCGGCGCGAATGGCACCAGCAGGCGGATCGGTTTACTGGGGTAGGTATCGGCGTGCGCCGCACCGCACAAGGCGAGCGCCGTAGCGATGGCGGCAATGATTCGAAGTTTCATGTTGGCTCCTGTAGAAGTGAAAGTGAAAGTGAAATTGAGAATTCTCTATGCGTTGCGCGGCGCGCCCATTCTCGTGACGCCCCAAAAAAACACTGTCGTCCCGGATTCAGTCCGGGCCCCAAGTTTGTTGCACACCCCGATGCAAAGAACTGAATCGAGACACCACATGTGTTCCGCGCCCAACGAACAATTGCCGAATAAATTCCGACAGACGTGATCGTTGCGTGCTCTGCGATTCATGCATACAACCTCCCCGGCGCTCCAACCAGAATCGATTGCTGTACTGCTTCATCCGGAAACGCGCGCGCCACCGGCGCAAGCAATTCGCCATACGCCGTTGCGTTGCCGCGCGGCTTTTCCATGAACCACGTGTGCGGCCAATCGGATCCCCACAATACGTGTCCGGCGAACCATTCGCCAATGTGCGGCAGCAATGTGTCGCACGCGGCAAACGGCGCCTGCATCTCCATGCGATACAGCCCGGAAATCTTGATCCAGGCACCCGCGTCTGCCAAGGCCTGCAGGTCCGCGCGCTCGGCTGCCGTGAGTGCGATATCCGCCCGCATGCCGGCCAGGTGATCGAACACGACCTTGATGGCCCACGCCTCATGCCTCTCGCGCACCCACGCATAGGCCGCGGGCCGCAGGAACAGATGCAGGTGCCAGCCCAGTGGACGAATACGTTCCACGGTCCGGTCGATCAGCGCAGGATCGTTGCCGACCGGGGAGACCAGATTGAACCGCGCGCCGCGCACCCCGGCCGCGTGCATGTCTTCCAGTTGCCGGTCCGTCACCCCGGGATCAAGAACAGCCACGCCACGATGCACGCCACCGGACTGATGGAGTGTGTCGAGCATCACCGAATTATCAAAGCCATACACGCTCGGTTGCACCAGCACGACGCGGTCGATGCCGTGCGGTTCGGCCGTCGCGCGCCACATCGCGAGCGTATGGTCCGCGGGCGTGTAGTGGCTGCCCGGCAGCACCGGGCCCGCGAACACATGTGCGTGCGTGTCCCAGCGATGCGGGCGATGAAGTTGCGGATTCACGTTCATTGCGCTATCGAAATTATTCAGGCTTGATGCCGCGATCCTTGACGACCTTGCTCCAGATGGCGGTTTGCTCATGGAGAAACTTGACGGACTCCGGCGTGCCGCCACTGAAGACTTCGCCACCGAGACCCGCAATGCGTTCGCGCACATCGGGCGCGTCGAGCGCGACGCGCAACGCGGCGGCCAGTTTGGTCAGCACCGGCGCGGGCGTGCCGGCAGGCGCGACGATCACATTCCATTCGTACACCTGATAGCCCGGCACGCCGGCCTCGGCGATCGTCGGCACGTCGGGAAGAATGGCCGAGCGCTTGCTGCTGGTAACGGCCAGCGCCTGCAGCTTGCCGCCCTTGATATGTTGCAGGCTCGAGGCAACGTTGGCAAAGAAGAACGGCACTTGCCCGCCGATCACGTCGATCAGCGCAGGCCCGCCACCCTTGTACGGCACGTGCAACATATCCACCTTCGCCTGCAGTTCGAACAACGCGCCGGCCAGATGCTGCGCGGAACCGTTGCCTGATGACGCATAGCCGATCGCGCCCGGCTGCTTCTTCGCCAATGCGATGACATCCGCCACCGACTTCACCGGATACCCGGCCGTGGAAACCAGCACGTTCGGAAACAGCGCCGTCACGCCGATGGGCGTGAATGCCTTGTCCGTGTCGTAAGGAAGCTTGGCGAACAGACTGGGATTGACGGCGTACGACGACGCATCGAGCATCAAGGTGTAACCATCCGGCGCCGCCTTCGCGACCATACTTGCCGCAATCTGCCCGCTGGCACCGGGGCGGTTCTCGACTATCACCGGTTGCTTCAGCGTCGCGGACATTTTCGGCGCCACCATTCTCGCCATCAGGTCCGCGCCGCCACCGGCGGGATAGGTGACGACGATGGTGATCGGCTTCGATGGAAATTCCTGCGCGATGGCGGTGCCCGCAACGAAGAAGGACAGGAATATCGACGGTGCGATCAAGCGTATCAAACGAGCGGCGGGGGTAAAGACTGGGGCAATGGCTGGGGAAATAGCAGAAAGTCTCATGTGGGCTCCGATCACTAAAGAACTAAGTCAGGTTAACGGTGTAATGGAAGGCGTTGGCGTCGCCGCGCGTGACGCGTACTTCAACGCAGCCGCCCGCAATATCAAACGCCTGCCGCGAAACAATCACGCACGGGTGCCGCGCCGGCAATTGCAACAGTCGCGCATCCGCAGCGTTGAGATTGCCGAATTCGATCGTGTCCGTCGCGCGATGCACCACCACGCCGCAGCGCGCGGCATATTCGGGATACATGAGGTCGCTCCATTCGGCGGGTTCGCTGGCGACCATGGCGGAAAAGCGACGCGCATCCACCCAGATATTTTCCAGGAGGCGCGGTGCATCATCCAGCCAGCGGGTACGCACCATATGCAGCACATTGCCGCCCGCGCGGATGCCGAGTTGAGTGGCGAGCTCGGCGGACGCGGCGATAACCTGCCGCTTATGAATTTTCGATTTTGGAATCTGCGCGGCGCCGGACGCGCCGAAACGGAAGAAACGCATCAGCGACGCGCCCTCCAGCCCTGCACGCACAAACGTTCCGCGCCCGTGCCGCCTTTCCAGCAGACCCTCGTTCACCAGCAACGCGATGGCCTGGCGCATGGTTCCGAGCGCGACCGCGAATTCCTGCATCAATACCGTTTCGGCGGGAATCGGCTCGCCCGCCGCCCAGCGTCCGGCCGTTATTGCGGCGCGCAGGCGCTCGGCGATGGCGGCGTAACGTGCGCGACCGACATCGGTTTTGACTGCGGCAAGTTGGGCGGAAGATGGCAAGGCAATGTCCTATAGAGGACTAGATGATAAAGCAGGTTTTACGCCTGAAGTCAATGCTCCCTGCGTGCCCGCACGGGTACAATTCCATCAGGCAGCATTTCGTGCCGTTATCAGGCCGCATTCCGCACCGTCATATCGCACGTTACATCGCACGCCACCTCCACCCTCATTCCTTCGCTCACTCCCGCAGATAAATCACCATGACCACGCCCACCAAAACGCCCGAACCACCTTTCCGCTCATTCGCCATCACCAAAGGCGCCGAACGCGCGCCCAATCGCTCGATGCTGCGCGGCATCGGCTACAAAGATGCCGATTTCGACAAGCCCTTCATCGGCGTGGCCAACGGCCACTCGACGCTGAACCCGTGCAACGCCGGCATCCAGCCGCTGGCCGATGCCGCGGACAAAGCCATCCGCGAAGCCGGCGGCATGCCGCAAATGTTCGGCACCATCACCGTCACCGACGGCATCTCGATGGGCACGGAGGGCATGAAGTACTCCTTGGTATCGCGCGAAGTGATTGCCGACAGCATCGAGACCGCCTGCCAATCGCAATTCATGGACGGCGTGCTCGCCATCGGCGGCTGCGACAAGAACATGCCGGGCGCGATGATCGGCCTCTGCCGCATGAACATCCCCGGCATCTTCGTTTACGGCGGCACCATCAAGCCCGGCCATTACAAGGGGCAAGATTTGCAGGTGGTCTCGGTATTCGAAGCCGTCGGCGCGTTCCAGGCCGGCAAGATGAACGAGGAAGATTTCGGCTGCATCGAGCGTTGCGCGATCCCCGGCGTGGGCGCCTGCGGTGGCATGTACACCGCCAACACCATGTCGAGCGCATTCGAAGCGATCGGCATGTCGCTGCCGTACTCCAGCACCATGGCCGCGGAAGACCAGGAGAAGAAGGATTCCGCCGCCGAATCGGCGCGCGTGCTGCTGGCAGCCGTGAAAAAAGGACTGAAACCGCGCGACATCGTCACCCGCAAATCGATCGAAAACGCGGTCGCCGTCATCATGGCCGTGGGCGGCTCAACCAACGCGGTGCTGCATTTCCTCGCCATCGCCCACGCCGCCGATGTCGAATGGACCATCGACGATTTCGAGCGCATGCGCAAGAAGTGCCCGGTGCTCTGCAACCTGAAGCCCTCGGGCAAATACGTCGCGGTCGATCTCCATAAAGCCGGCGGCATCCCGCAGGTGATGAAGATTCTGCTCAATGCCGGCCTGATGCACGGCGACTGCATGACAATCACCGGCCAGACGATTGCGGAAGTATTGAAGGACGTGCCCGACCAGCCGAGCGCGGATCAAGACGTGATCATGCCGATCGAGAAGGCGCTCTACAAACAGGGCCACCTCGCCATCCTGAAAGGCAACCTCGCCCCCGAAGGCTGCGTGGCCAAGATCACCGGCCTCAAAAACCCCGTCATCACCGGCCCCGCGCGCGTGTTCGATTCCGAACCCGAACTGATGGACGCCATCATGCACGACAAGATCACCCACGGCGATGTGGTGGTGCTGCGCTACGAAGGCCCCAAGGGCGGCCCCGGCATGCGCGAGATGCTGGCGCCCACCAGCGCGCTCATCGGCAAGGGCATGGGCGAAACCGTGGGCCTCATCACCGACGGGCGCTTCTCCGGAGGCACCTGGGGCATGGTGGTCGGCCACGTGGCACCGGAAGCCTACGTGGGCGGCACCATCGGCCTCGTGAAGGAAGGCGACTCGGTCACCATCGACGCGACCAAGCTGCTGATCCAGCTGAATGTGGATGAGGCGGAGATTGCGAAGCGGCGGGCGGCATGGAAGGCGCCGGCGCCGAGATACACCAGAGGGGTGTTGGGGAAATACTTTAAGTTGGTGGGGACGGCTAGTAAGGGGGCGGTGACGGATTGAAGCGCCGATGGAAAACTTTAGCCATCTAGAGAAACATAGTTGGTTTGGACGGTTCTCGACACCTGACAATTCACTTACTTTTCCCGGCGCGCTAACTTATTCACTTACTGATGGTGCGTGCGTTAAATGGGTCGGAGAGTTTCCACCGTTTTCATTGTATGGCGCGAATCAATTCAATGCCCTGCTAGACGAAGGAATTCGTTGCGTTCTTCTCGGAACACAGAAGGCGGGGATATTTTCTGGCTTTGGCGGTATGCGCGGTGACGTGACCTTTGGTAAAGGGTACCCACAAGCAGTGTTCTTTTGCGGCGATGCCAACGACCTTGCCGGTCTTTCCGGTTTCAGAATATCGATAACTCAGTTTGGCGAGTTTTGCTTTCCGCAAGGATTCAAAAGCCAAGCGCCTGGCGCAGGCTTCGAAGTTCAACCGTTTTCCGTGGGTGATCGCGAGTTTTCCGTCTTAAGAGTGACTCAATATATTCCGGCATTCGACGACGCAATAGCATCAAATCTGTACGCGGTCGATAAGGCATCTGGGAAAGAAGTTGCTATAACGGTATCGCGTGCAGATAACTGCGACGACGATTTCTTCTTACACATCCGACAAGATGTCCAATGGGTAATTATCGAAGAGTATTCAACACCCCAAAACGCACAACGAGTCATTGAAGATATTCGTGAATTGCTTTCACTTGTATCGTATCTTTTGCAGCGCCCCGTTGCGCCCATCGAAATACGCGCATTTATTGAGCAACAAGATAGTGCGCCAAGAGATCTGCCCGTTCTTTTGACACGCCTAATGCATGCGGCGGGCTTAGACGACGCTACGAAGCAAATTTCGGCGCACCATCTCCCGCTGCGCATCTCCGACTTGAATTTTCAATTTGCATTTACTCGCTGGACTGCGAATTCACAAAAGAATTTATTTAGATACTTCGTCAATCGAATTGCCAGTCAGAGCGGTTTGGTTGGTCCTCATGATGCATACTCGCGCGTAATTCTTTTATGCGTCTTGCTCGAGGATGTGAACGCTAATTCTGGCGGGGCCACATCTGAAAAATACACAAAGGCCGTCAAAGACTGGGCATTTGTCACTACGAAAGAAAGGCTGCTCAAGACAGCAGCTGTAAAAACATTGGAGGAATTTGGGACACTACTCTCCGATCTGCGAAACGAGTTGGCGCATTCTGGGCGTCCTCGCCGCGTCACCTTGGAGCTTGACAGCTGGCAAATGCTCGAGATTTGCGACATTCTTGAGGTTGTACTTTACTCGTACTCTCTCAGCATCCTAGGCGTTGATAGTCAGATTGCTATCGACGCCCAGTTGCATCTTTGTAAGTGCGAAGAAGGGTAGGCTCAGTAAAAAAGCCGGGATGACTCCAAAAACTATTCTTCGTTTGCGACTTAGCTTATTCGCGGCGACATGAAAAAACGAACCTACAAGTCTGCTAGCGAATAAGAGTTCACGGGCGCCCAAAATATCTATACGCAAAGGGGTACATAGCGTGGCTGGCAAGCTACTAGTGTTCTTGGATGGCGACGCGGCGAAGAAGGCGATGCGAGAAGAAAGCATTGTCATTCGTGTTTTTCACCCCCGCGGAACCTACATTCGCGACAGGATTCAATCAGACGAGTCGCTCTATTGGGCCGGCGACGAGCTTGTTTTTATTGCGACGCGAACAGTGCTGTTCCCAGAACTAGTCGATGACCAGCCGTACTCGGAGATGAATTGGCTTGCTCCGGAAGAGCTTCGCTTTCTTTCGTCAATTTTGCTTTGTGAGTTGGAGGAGGAACCAAGGACCGCGTTTTATCCGGTTCCCTTCTATTCCCGCATTCTCAGCACAAAGCAGCTATCGTTTACGTCCAATGCAGACGCGAGGAAAAATTCGTGACGCGGTGATCGTAGATCTGCATCGATCAGCAAACATCGGCGCCGTCAATACGCAAGATTTATTGGCCTGCAAGACAATACGATACTCATTTTGAAAACCAAACAGATGGGTCTGTCGCGCCAACGGTTATTCTGAAACTCATAAAGCCCAGCGATCATCTTCTCATTCGCGGCGTTAGCGCATTGATGAGGGCAGACATGTTGTCTCGCCATCCCGAATTCATAGAAGAAGCGATCATACTTTGCTTCATTGCATTAGATCCGTCCCTCAGCTTGATCTTCCGGCATTTCGAAGAGTCCGGAAAAAATAGCCCGACCGCAAAGGACGCTGCCATTTGGCTTCCGCGAGCACTTCGACAAAGCGGTTTGGAATAGCCGGAGCCGCTCGATCGGTACTTTGAAGAATTTTATGATCAACGCGTAATGACTCTCCATCCAAGAAGTAGGCTGGGCGAGTACATGTATGCGCCCCTAATGGTTGATGACTACAATCACCTTCGGCCGGCGCTACGCTCAGTTTTCGCCTTTCTCGTTTCAAGCGAGCACGATGCGGGTTATGTTCGGATGCTTGGAAAGCCGGGGTCCGGTTCTGCAATATCGCAATCGACTTCAGAGTAGCATTGCCGATAGTCAGGGGCGGACTAAGAATATTCTTCCGCGTCAAACAATCGTGGTCTGTCACCAATTGTCCACAAAAGTTGATTGTGCCTAGGTGACCGCACTCACTTAGCGAATTCCGTACCGCTTGCCACGGGGCGCTTAGGCTGCCCCGCCGAATGTCCACGCTGCTTTGGATTTTCAGGGCGCAACCACGAATACTCTTCACCTCAACAATTCGCGGACGTGGCCTTATGCCAAAAGCAAGCAGGGTCAATGTAACGATGCTCTTCTGCTCGCGGCCTGTAAGAATTTCGAGCCCGCCGTCATTAGCATGCGTTATAGTTTGACAGCCGCAGCTTACGAGACGTGCTAGCTTGCCGATGTTTTCGCCGGGACACCAAGGGCAAATGGCGGACTGGGGATCGAGACTAAAGGATGCAAAGTTGGTTAACTCCAGCTTTCAAACTGCATTGCCACGATGAATAGGGCTTTTACTCTACATGCAGAAAACTTTGCTACCGATGTGTATTTGAAAGTAGGCGCGTTGGCGGCGTTTGCGTTGTTTTTAGATTGATAGCAGCGGCGTAGCAGCAAGGTTTCGAAGCGCCACTATGGAAAAGCCGCAATTCAATGCGACATGCGACCACAGAAGAGTGGTCTATGGTTTTTTTCTGATGATGCAGTTCAAGTGGTACCAAGTCTTCCAAATGAAATTGAGCCAAGCCCCTCATTCTAGAAATTGGAATCTTACCGGGAGGTTTTAAATGGCTGTACTTGCGGATGCGGAGATCCAGCGCTTAGCAGAAGCGAACAATCTGATTTTTCCGTTTGAGAAAGAGTTACTGCAGGGAGCTTCATATGACATGAGGCTCGGAGCACAGTATGTTAAGGCTGGTCGCACCAAGCATATGCAGAGTGAAGAGCCCTCCATAGAGGTCGCGCCGGGCGAATTCGTTTTGATTTCGACTTTTGAAAAGCTGGACTTGCCTCTGGACTTGATTGGCCACAACGGCTTGATGTCGCCATGGGCAAAGCGAGGTTTAGTGTGCTTGTTCAGTCCTCAGATCGACCCGGGGTTTAAGGGCATACTGGTCGTACCAGTATTCAATGCTGGCGACTCCTCATTGAACTTGAGGTTGGGTGAGCCAATATTCACAATCGAGTTTGTTAAGACGAGTATTCCTGCTAGCTTTGGCTGGGCAGAGCGCCATGGCTCTCAGTCTGTGATGTCATCCGTCATTCAACCCCCGACTACGTCAAAAGCCAATTTCGACGACATTAAACAGCTAGGCTTCGAGGTATCGACGCTTGCGCGGCGTGTGGAAAAAATGCAGTCGCAGCAAGAAATTCTTGCAGGCCATATTACTGGCCTTGACAGGCAATCGACGGCTGCACTCACATACCGAAATCTTGTAATTGCAGTCTTTGCGCTGGTTATTGCCATCGTGTTCTCCGAACCTATCTCAATGCTTTGGAAGAAATATATAACCGTACAGCAGGATCAGAATTCAACGACTGGCCCGAAGGCTGCGCCGGTTGATTCTGAAACAAAAAATGGCACCAGTCGTGCCACCGGCCCTCCGCCAAATGAAGCGCGTTGTTTGTGCTTTCGATCTTGACAACACTCTCTACGATTTTGTCGGATTTTTTGGGCCCGCATTCAGGGGAATGATGGCTGCCATTTCCAAAAAGACGGCGATACCCGTCGATGACCTGCATGCTGCTGCTAGGGAAGTTTTTCAGCGACGAGGTTTTCTCGAATACGCGTACCTAGTACGTGAAATGTCAGTCTTTAGTGCGATGGATGAATCAGAAATAGCAAGTTTAGAAAAATTGGCAAGTGGGGTGTTCGGCCGGGTAAGGAAAAAGCGACTGAAAACGTATTCGGGGATTGAGGAAACGCTAAGGGAATTACATGCTGGTGGCATCATACTTGCAGCTGTTACAAACGCACCTCTATATCAAGCTTACCGTCGCCTAGGGTCCCTTCGGCTCATTGGTTT
>JADKJR010000032.1 GCA_016720925.1 Betaproteobacteria bacterium
ACCCCGGCTCATCCGTGTTTTCATTCGGCACCGCCGGTTGCAACCTCGCGTGCAAGTTCTGCCAGAACTGGGACATCTCGAAATCGCGCGACATGGACCGCCTGATGGACCAGGCCTCGCCGATGGAAATCGCGCTGGCCGCGGAGCGCGCGGGATGCAAGAGCGTGGCGTTCACGTACAACGATCCGGTCATCTTCGCCGAGTACGCGATGGACGTCGCCGACGCCTGCCACGCGCGCGCATCCAGACAGTCGCGGTTACGGCGGGCTATATCTCCGCCGTCGCGCGCCGCGAGTTCTACGCCAAGATGGACGCGGCGAACGTCGACCTGAAAGCCTTTACCGAATTCTTCTACCGCAAGCTGACCGGCTCCGAGCTCGCGCCCGTGCTCGATACGCTCAAATACCTGAAGCATGAAACCAAGGTCTGGTTCGAAATCACCACGCTCCTGATCCCCGGCGAAAATGATTCGGATACCGAACTCACCGCGATGTCGAAGTGGATCGCGAAGGAACTCGGGCCGGACGTGCCGCTACATTTCACGGCGTTCCATCCCGATTTCAAGATGGGCGCGATCCCGGCGACCCCGGCCGCGACGCTCACGCGGGCGCGGCGCATCGCGCAAGGCGAGGGGCTGCACTACGTCTACACCGGGAATGTGCATGACCGCGAGGGCGGTGTGACGTCCTGCGCGGGTTGCGGGGTCAGTCTCATTCGCCGTGACTGGCATCGGATTCTGGAGTATCGGGTGACGGCGGAAGGTGGCTGCCCGGATTGTGGGACGGTGTTGCCGGGGAGGTTTGGGGAGTTTGCGGTGGCGGAGCAGTTTGGGGCGCGGTGGATTCCGGTGGCGCTGAACCCTACCAGCTAACGCGACCTTCCCTGCTCCATCCGATCAAAACCTGCTTGCTTCCCAACTGCTCCCAATCACCCCATGAACAAAAAAGCATACGGGTGACTACTACAATAGAGTAGAAGTACATTTATCTATGCAGAATTGCGCCTGACACGAAACATTGCGAAACGACTAAGTGTGCGTCGGCCCCGCACGCAATCCAGTGGCTGTTTGATGTGCGAGAATCATTCTTTCATATAAGCTCGATGGTCTACTGTCATCGTGGGAACTGGAACTGAATCAATATGGTCCGATTCTCGGCATTTATCAAGAAGTGTGACGGCCTGCTAGTCAGCGTGGTTAAGTTCGGCGCGAGCCTGCCGGAACGGTTCGGCGCTTTCGAGGGGTCATCTTGCTTGTCATGATTGGCAACTCATCCCAGGCTGCGGCGGCGGCGATGGTTCCGGTGCTGCCGCGCCGCAACCAGTAGAGGTGCGCACTGTTATCGTCACTCCAAGCGCGGGCGCCAACGGTCAGATCAGCCCTAGCACTGCGCGCAGTCAATAGCGCGTGGGACAACCGCTACTTTTACCGTCACACCGTCGCCGGGCTTCGTAGCCAGCGTAGGCGGAACTTGTGGTGGTGCGCTTGTTGGTACGATCTTTACAACGAATGCTGCGCTCGCAGATTGTACCGTGGAGGCCTCGTTCAGCGCCATTGGGGAGTCTGTGGGAGGAACCTACTACATCGGCTCCAGTGGCAATAACGCGAATTCATGTGCTGCCGCGCAGGTCAGTGGAACCCCCAAACAAACCTTGCAGGCTGGGCTTGCATGTCTGGTGGCAGGCGATACGCTGGTCATTCGTGATGGTACCTACAGCGGTGCGGCCAATGCCGTCACGGGTCTGCCGAATGGATCAGCGGGGAAATACATCACGATCAAGGCGGAAAACGAAGGAAATGTGATCCTGACGTCCGGTTTAAGTTTGGCGCACACCAATGCGTACCTGATTTTCCAGGGACTGCGTTTTCAGGATACGAATGGCAAGACCATACTAGGCAATCATCTGAAGTTCTTCAGGAATGAATTCAAAGGCGGATGCCCATCAGGGAATTGCACAAATACGACGATTGGCACGAACGATTTCAATGACACTGCCGATATTCTGCTTGAGGATAACTGGTTTCACGGATCAGGTGGACGTTACAAATTATTGGTATACAACGCCAATCGGGTAGTGGTACGGCGTGGCGTCGTTCGTCACGATGGAGGCTGGACGGATGACAAGGGTGACCCCGAGGCTGGTGTAACTTTCTATAATTCGTCCGACTGTTCTGCACAAAACGTGCTGATCATTGACAATGATCGGCCGTATCGCTCATGGCAGGGCGCATTCTATTCGGTCTACAACAGCGCCAGTCCCAATGCGAATCGCAACAACAGCTGGTATGGAAATGTCGCACTAAACAGCCCCGTAGGCGGTGGCCTTCGTATCGATGGCAACGGCCCAGTGACTGGCGCAATTGTCCAGGACATGGTGATGTGGGATACGGAATTCGCCGCCGGCTTTGGCTCGGGTGCATCTGTAATCTCCGGCCTGACCATGAACAGGGTAACTGCGGGCAATACCGTCCGCACCGCCCAGGAGACTGCCGGATTCGTCCAGTTTGCGACAACCTACTCAGGTACGGTAACCAATACGATTATCGCGAATACAGGAACCGATGCAATTGGTGTGCCGCTGACATATTTTGTTTCATTCAACAATAGCAGCACTTCTGCCGGCACAGGACAGCTGACCTATTCACCATTCACCAATGGCCTCTCCTACCTGACGCGGATCGAAGAGGGTAGTCCGCTGAAGACGGCTGGGCTAAACGGCGGACAGATAGGTGCGCAGATTGTGAATCGCATCGGCACACCGGGAACGTTGCAAGGTGAAGCCGGCTGGAATACCGATACCGGTACCGCACTCTGGCCATACCCCAACGATGCGCGAATCAAAAAGGAAATGTGCACCGACCCAGGCGTAGCTCGCGGCTTTTGTGCCAGCTCATCGCTGACAGGCTACATCATGAATTATCTGGGCAACGGCAGTCCGTACCCATAAACGCACATCGCCCGCTCAGAAATGAGGTCGGCGTTCCTTCTGGAGGCTGCCTTGATCCTGTATCAAGGCCAGTCAACACAAACGGAACGCCGATGCCAAATTGTACTGAGAGTATCTAATCAACGCGACCTGAGTTTTGGTACCCTGGCCGGCGTGATTGAAATCCTTTTCGATGGTTGCAACATGACCCGCGAAGGCGTCGTGATATTACGGGCGCTGACGGATCGGCGCCTGGGATTGACCGATGCCGCGTCGTGCGGCGAGGTCCAGCGGCTGTGGGTGTTGCCCTCAAGGACACGCCAGTCGCCCCTGCACAGGTCGCCACGCCATGTGATCAATTACTCGAGCTCACGCCAGCCATTACCAGGAATACGCGCCGCATGCGGCTCCATTTCGCTAGCCACTGGCCGAACGCAGCGATCTTGCACGTCACGCTCTCTGCGTTGAACTGCGAATAATCACGTCAACAGCGGGCGGCCGCCGACGACATGATCAGGTTAGTCATATATGTCGAGGAGGGGTTACTTCGCCCAAAACGCTGCGCACAAAGTTCTACCCATCGATTGTGGTTTTCTCCAGATAAATTTGACCGCCTTTTGAACCATACGCATCACCGCACACGAAAAAAAGTCAAGGTGAAACATGCAGTCCAAATTTGCGCCTGCAAAAAAATGACTGTCGCCAGCTGGAGACGCTCGCCGCGAGGAAATATGCGCAATTAAGGTGATTCTTGTAGGGGGAATGCCTACATCCCATGTAGGCACGACGGCCTGCACGACGCATTCGCGTCACTCTCACGTGTACCTGTCTGCAAATGGCAACGCTATTCCTCTCTTTTGCGTTGACGATCATTCAGTCCGTCGAACTGCGTGGATAGCGCATTGATTCCTATGGGAACTTTTCAGATGGCCCGCGTCTTGCGAAGAGGAATCCGGGCCGCTTCGAAGATGCATCCCTATCGTTTGCAAAACTCTGCGCAAGCTGCCTGCCAAATGTCACGTATTAATTTCGCGAGGAAACCAGAGTGAAAATCAGGAAAACATTTACCAGTTACATTGCCAGCGTTGCCTGGTTTTTTGTGGCGTTTGCACCAACCATGGCGCTTGAATCGTCCGCCGCAACATTCTCCCTATATCCCACACTGACAGTCAGCAAAACCGGCGCCGGCAGCGGAGTCGTCAAGTCGACAACTCCGGTGGGAATTTCATGTGGAAGTGCGTGCAAGTATCGGTTTCGCCTATACACGAATGTATACATGACCGCGACGCCCAGTACCGGCTCAGAATTCACGGGATGGTCAGGCGCCTGTAGTGGCACTTCGACGACCATCAAGTACGTAAATAGAGGTAGCGCAACGTGTAGCGCATCCTTCGCATTGAGCGGCGCTGTAGCAACTCCGTCGCCGGTGTTGCAGTCAAGTTTGTCGGTCAGCAAGGCAGGGACGGGCACGGGATCGGTGACTACAAATCCGCCGGGCATTTCATGCGGAAGCGCGTGTACCAGCAACTTCGCGACCAACACGAGTGTTACGCTTTCTGCGACGGCCAACGCGGGATCAAGCTTCGCTGGATGGTCGGGCAACTGCACCGGGGCCACTACAGGTACACAGGTCCTGCTTTCCTCCAACTTGAGTTGCGTTGCCACATTCACACTACAACCTGCGGCGTCTGTAAGCCTCTGGGTCACACCTGCGGGCAATGGCACCGGACTGGTGACTTCGAATCCGGCGGGCATTTCCTGCGGCAGTACCTGCAATGCCGCTTTTGCGCAAAATACAATTGTCACATTGACAGCTCTCGCTAATACCGGTTCAACGTTTTCCGGATGGTCCGGCAGCTGTTCGGGAACAACGACGACCGCGCAGGTAACGCTTGCGGCAAGTTCAACGTGCTTCGCCAACTTCATTTCGAATACCAACACCGTTACACCTGGCGCCGGTGCGAACGGGGCTATCACGCCAAACACGGTGCAGATCGTGGTAAGCGGCAGCAAGCCGACATTTACGGTCACTCCGAACGCCGGCTACACCGCCAGTGTCACCGGCACCTGTGGCGGCAGCCTTTCCGGGACAACCTATACGACCAACGCCATCACCGCATCCTGCACCGTCGTTGCCAACTTCAATGCGATTGTGGCAACCACAGGGGCGACCTATTTTGTCGCGCCCACCGGCAATAACACGAATTCATGTGCTGCCGCGCAGGTCAGTGGAACCCCCAAACAAACCTTGCAGGCTGGGCTTGCATGTCTGGTGGCAGGCGATACGCTGGTCATTCGTGATGGTACCTACAGCGGTGCGGCCAATGCCGTCACGGGTCTGCCGAATGGATCAAGGGGGAAATACATCACGATCAAGGCGGAAAACGAAGGAAATGTGATGCTGACGTCCGGTTTAAGTTTGGCGCACACCAATGCGTATCTGATTTTCCAGGGACTGCGTTTTCAGGATACGAATGGCAAGACCATACTAGGCAATCATCTGAAGTTCTTCAGGAATGAATTCAAAGGCGGATGCCCATCAGGGAATTGCACAAATACGACGATTGGCACGAATGACTTCAATGACTCGGCAGATATTCTGCTTGAGGATAACTGGTGGCATGGAAATGGCGGTCGATATACCGTACTGGTCTACAACTCCAATCGTGTGGTGATTAGACGAGCGGTCGTGCGCCACGACGGCGGTTGGACCGATACCAAAGGCGACCCTGAAGCCGGCTTTACTTTCTACAACTCAACCCTCAGTTCGGCACAGAACGTTATTGTTCTCGATTCCACGCTTGCCTATACAAGTTGGCAATCGGCTTTCTACAATGTCCTGAACAGCGCGTCGCCAAACACAAACGCCAATAACAGCTGGCTTGGGGTCATTGCGTTGAATAATGTTTCTCCCGCGCACCTGACGGCGCGAGCTTGCGCTTTGACGGAAACGCGGTACAAGTTGGTGCATTGTTGAGGAGATGCCGTCTTTTGCGTGGGATAGCAATTAGGCACAAAATACGTTATCAGGCGAATATTGGCCTTGACGCACGTGGCCTCACGATCGGACAGACATCGAGGGGAAGCGCACCGGCCCTTAGGGGGTCGCCATGGTTCTGGTGGGACCAAGTCATTTGCCAATGTGATCGTCGCGAATATGAACAATACTGATTTCTCCGGGGTGTCGGCCACTTATTTTGATTCGTACAATAATGGCAGTACTTCTGCCGGCACGGGACGGCTGACCTATTTGCCATTCGCCAATGGCCTCTCCTATCTGACGCGAATCGAAGAGGGTAGTCCGCTGAAGACGGCTGGGCCTGACTGCCGCGGACAGATAGGTGCACAGATTGTGGAATCGCATCGGCACACCGGGAACGTTGCAAGGTGAAGCCGGCTGGGATACCGATACCGGTACCGCACTCTGGCCCATACCCCAACGATGCGCGAATCAAAAAGGAAATGTGCACCGACCCAGGCGTAGCTCGCGGCTTTTGTGCCAGCTCATCGCTGACAGGCTACATCATGAATTATCTGGGCAATGCCAATCCGTACCCCTAAACTTCTGCTCCTGTAAACGCGTTGGCGGCGAGCACTGGCTCGCCATTGGCCATTGAAGAGTTGAGGTCGGAGTTCGCCATCTGATACGGTTCTCCGTGCAAACAAGCGCCCGGGAGCCCGCGCGAATGCAAGCTGAACGAAGGCCAGCGTTAGCGCCTGCTTCACGTTGCATCCGCGCCACGGCGACTTTTGATGGGTACTCCCGACCTGCGCCGACGCTCGTCGGGCTTTGTATCGATCTGATCGAGGAAAGAAGCCACTCAACCATTACCTGACTCATCGTGTTTCGTTCCCGGCGCACGCCGAGCCGCAACCTCGCGTGCAAGTTCTGCCAGAACTGGACATCTCGAAATCGCGCGACGCCTGGACCGCCTGATGGGCCGAGGGCCTCGCCGACCAAAATCGCACTAACCGCGGAGCTGGGATGCAAGAGCGTAGCCTTCAGCTACTGGCGATCCGGTCATCTTCGCCGGGTACGCGATGGATTACCGCCGACCTGCCACGCGCGCGGCATCCAGACAGTCACCGTTGCGGCGGGCTTCTCTCGCCCGTCCCGCGCCGCGAGTTCTACGCCAAGATGGACGCGGCGAACGTCGACCTGAAAGCCTTTACCGAATTCTTCTACCGCAAGCTGACCGGCTCCGAGCTCGCGCCCGTGCTCGATACGCTCAAATACCTGAAGCATGAAACCAAGGTCTGGTTCGAAATCTTGCGCTCCTGATCCCCGGCAAAGTGATTCGGATACCGAACTCACCGCGATGTCGAAGTGGATCTTGCGAAGGAACTCGGAGCCGGACGTGCCGCCTACATTCACGGCGTTTCATCCCGATTTCAAGATGGGCGCGATCCGGCGACCCCGGCCGCGGCGCCCGCGCCGGGCGCGGCGCATCGCCGCAAGACGAGAGGCTCTTTTCATCTACCGGGAATGTACGCGGCCACCGCGAGGGGCGGTGTGACTTCCTGCGCGGAATGCGGGGTCGAAAGTCTCATTCGCCGCGTGGCTGGCATCAGATTCTGGAGTATCGGGTGACACCGGAAGGTGGCTGTCCGGATTGTGGGACGGCGCTACCGGGGCGGTTTGCGGAGTTTGAGGTGGAAGAACAGTTTGGGGCGCGGCGGATTCCCGTGGCGTTACACTTGTCGCGATAGCTTCAGTTTTATTTCGTTAAAGATTCGCCTTCTTTTCGTTGTGGCGTCTTCCTGCCGTTGTTTCGAACCCAGCACGCCCGATCTGAGTTGGCGGGCAATTGATGTACGCGGCATCAACAGCACATAGGTGTTCTGGCGATTTTTCTTAAAGAAGGTTGGCGTGAATTGCTTTTGCTGCTTTCGCCGTAGAAGATTGCCACTTCTTACAATTGTTTCTTCGGTCCATTCATAGCTAACGCCAGAGTCTTTGGACGTTTGTTAAGCAATGGCTGTAAATCGACAACTTTAAGCTCAGACGCAGCGTTCGCGGCTCAGTGACCATTTGATTTCGTTCAGTGAAGGTGTTTAAACGCTCGAAGCTGCGCTCATGCGCTTCCAGGCGAAAATGATCCCATCCTGCCTGAGCGGGGCTTTCCGGCAGGATATGCTCGACTGTAGCGGTCATCGCCTCATCACTAATCTCGACGCCGCCAAGTTGGCGTTCGATTTTTGCAAGCAGATAACGTAGGCGCTTTCCCGAAGTACTTCGATTTTCAATCGCAACACAGCAAAATCAGCCAAACTCACTCATCAAATGTAAATGGGGGCGAAGTACACCTTGCAGAGCTGAGCGTCTTTTGCTCTTTCTCACTGCCGAATCTCAAGGCAGCGCGTTGTAAACCTC
>JADKJR010000033.1 GCA_016720925.1 Betaproteobacteria bacterium
GAACGTGCCGAACTTTCCGCGATGATCGCCCGCTTGTATCACTGCGGTCCGGACGGCGCCGGCGTATTTGTGGACGGTAAAATTGGCCTTGCACACGCCCGATTAAGCATTATCGATATTGCCGGGGCAAGCAACCAATTCGAAACGAAGACGCCTCCATCCATGTGGTATTCAATGGAGAGATATTCAATTACGTTGAATTGCGCAGCCGGTTGATCGATCAGGGACACAAGTTCTACACCCAGACGGATACGGAAGTCATTGTTCACCTTAGGAAGAGTATGGGGAACGATTTGTCGAACACCTGAATGGGCAGTTCGCCATTGCGATTTGGACAGATTTAAACAATGTTTGATTCTAGTTCGCGACCGGAACGGGAATTCGTCCGTTGTTCTATACAGAGGTGGCGGAAGACTGATTTTCGCCTCAGGAGGTAAAGGCGCTCTTCGCCTTGCCTGATGTACAACGGCGCATTGATGCGCACTGGCTGAGACATGTACGTTTTGGAGTCCGCTTGCACCCAGAAGCGCGTTTGAGGAGTAACCGTCATCGCTCACCCGGACATTTAATGGTTATCGCAAATGGCATCGAAGACTGTATTGCTATTGGGACTGGAAATTTCCCGAAGCGGAACCGGGGCAACATCGCGGCCGGGAGCGTAGCGAGGCGGGCTACGCGGCGAGCTACGCGAACTCCTGATCGATGCTGTTCGACTGCAGCTCAGGGCTGACGTTCCAGTTGGCGCCTATTTAAGCGGTGGGCTCGATTCTTCGATTATTACTTCAATCGTTCGCAAATTTTCCGATACGCCGGTGCGTACGTTTTCGCTCACGTTTGAGGACGCGGAATTTGACGAGAGTCAACACCAAGAGGAAATGGTCAAATTTCTCGGTACCGAGCACACATCGATAATGCACCTCGTGCGGATATAGCAAATGCATTTCCGCGCACAATATGGCACACCGAATCGACGATCGTTCGCACCGCGCCAGCGCCGCTCATGCTACTTTCCGGACATGTTCGCGAAGCTGGTTACAAAGTAGTTTTGACTGGCGAAGGTGCCGATGAGGTTTTCGGCGGCTACGATTTGTTCAAAGAGGCTAAAATTCGCCGATTCTGGGCAAGATCGCCTGATTCAACTTGGCGACCGCGCATTCTTGAGCGGCTGTATCCCTATTCCCGCCACTCCCCCGGCAACCGGTCGAGCGTTTACGCAGGCTTTCTTTCGTGAGGGAATGGAGCATATAGACCAGCCGTACTTTGCCCATATACCGCGTTGGACTACGACCCGGCGCATCTGCCAGTTTTTCTCTGACGAAATGCGGCACTCATTGGCGACTGGAATCCTTACGAAGCAATCATGGGCACGCTGCCTAGCGACATGAATCAATGGCAGCCGATGGCACGCGACCAGTATATCGAGGCCCATACCCTCATGACAGGATATCTTCTTTGTTCGCAAGGCGACCGAGTAGGCATGGCAAACTCAATCGAAGGCCGTTTCCCCTTCCTTGATCATCGCCTGATTGAGTTTGCAAACCGACTGCCGCCGCAATTGAAGTTGCATGGACTTACCGAAAAATACCTTTTGAAGAAGTCGGTGGCAGGTTTGCTGCCTGAGTCGGTGCGAACCCGTACCAAACAACCTTACCGGGCGCCGGATAGCCATAGCTTCTTCAATGACGGAAAGCCGGTGGATTACGTCGATGACTTGCTCAGCGCATCGAAAATCAAGGCTGCCGGGTACTTCGATGCCGGCGCGACAGGAAAATTATTCGAGAAGTGTCGTGCGGGCCGCGCCATCGGGTTTGCAGACAATATGGCGTTTGTCGCTATTTTATCGACCATGTTATTGCATGAGCAATTCGTTGGCGGTCATGGTATCGGCACGCTTGAGCAAAAGCCTGCTTCCACCCGGCTCGCCGGCTGAAGGTGGTTTTCGGAGAAAAGCATGCTTCTTCACCATTTCTTCAATCAAACGGCGCACCGGAATCCCGACAAACTTGCACTTGTCTGCGACCAAGTCAGGTACACGTTTACGGACGTACAAAAACGAGTCGATCAGCTCGCGGCAGTTCTGCTCGCACGTGGCGTCAGGCGTGGAGATCGCGTCGCCCTATTTCTGGATAACGGCATCGAGTTGGTCGCCGGCATATTTGCCAGCTTGCAGATCGGCGCGGTTTTCATGCCGATCAATGCGCTTACCAAACACGACAAACTTGCGTTCATGTTGAACGATGCTCGTGCCAGCGCATTGATTACGCACACGGCGTTGAGCGCAGTCTGGCAGCCGGCACTGACTGAAAGCGTAACCATCCACACATGCATTGTGGCCGGCGATATTGATGCAAACCCCGCGGATAGCCGATTTTCTGACCGATGCCTGACATACCCGCTGGCCAGTGAGCATGCACAATACCGGCATACTGTGCCGCCGACGATAGACCAGGATCTTGCCAGCCTTATCTACACCTCCGGCTCCACCGGCAATCCAAAAGGGGTCATGCTGACTCACCTGAATATGGTTTCGGCGGCACGATCCGTTAGCGAGTACCTTGAGCTCAAGGGCAGCGACATCATTCTTTGCGCACTACCGCTTGCGTTCGACTACGGTCTGTACCAATTGTTGATGGCATTCAAGGTCGGAGCCACGCTGGTACTGGAGCGCTCATTCACCTTTCCCATCAAGGTGCTCGAACGTATGGCAACCGAACGCGTTACCGTATTTCCCGGGGTGCCTACGATGTTCTCGCTGTTAATGAATTTAAAAGGCGTGGACAAATTCGATTTGTCATCCCTGCGCATAATCACCAATACTGCGGCAGCCTTGTCGGAAGAGCATATTCGGCGCCTGCGCGTGCTGTTTCCCGCGACAATTTTATTTTCAATGTACGGACTTACCGAGTGCAAGCGAGTCACCTTTCTTCCGCCCAATTGATATGCGTCCGACAAGTGTCGGCCGCGGCATGCCAAATGAAGAAGTGTGGCTGGTCAACGATGCCGGGCAACGACTGCCGAACGGTAGTACCGGCGAGCCGTGATTCGCGGCTCGAATGTGATGCGTGGATATTGGGAGAATCGGGTTGAAACCGCCAAGCGGTTGAAGCCGGGACCGATTCCCGGTGAATTGGTTCTCTACTCCGGGGACTTGTTTCGTACCGACGACGAGGGTTGGCTCTACTTTGTCGCACGCCGCGATGACATCATCAAAAGCCGCGGAGAAAAAGTGAGCCCTCGCGAGGTCGAAAATGCAATCTACAGCCTGGATGGCGTGTTGGATGCTGTGGTGGTGGGCATAAGCGACGACTTGCTGGGCGAGGCGGTCAAAGCGTTTATCGTTCAAAAGGAAGGTTACAACCTGAGCGAACGCGATGTGATCAAACACTGTCTGGGCAGGCTGGAGAATTTTATGGCGCCAAAATATGTTGAATTTGTTGCAGAATTGCCCGTAACAAATACAGGTAAAATCAAACGCATTGGTCTCAAGTGAATGCTGGATCGTGGGCTACGTTTCAAAAGCCGCAGCGACCGGGGAAAGATTCCTGCAAGGAACGGAATTGGCCCGCGGTGAATTCCTTTGAAGATATTCGTGTGACAAAGTCTGGTTTTGTAAGGGCGTCAGAACAAAAGAGGCGTTCACACCGCGCGCCAAACGTAGAGTTTTTACAATAAAATTAGCGACCGATCAAATTTTGTTTCCCACCTTTCCGCGGGAACGGATTGAAACAGATATCTTGGCGTGATTGCCCGTCGCAGAATTGAAAAACGATTTGCGGTGCTTTAGGCTCATGCATGTTCGGTGCCGTTATCGGCAATCAGTCGCAGTGAGCTCAATCCAGAACAGCGCGAGGACCTATGCAAGACATCAAGGATTTGGTACGCAAGTTTTTGCTTGACAACTTCGTCATGGGCAGCAACGCGGTCATTGCCAACGAGACCTCCTTCATGGATAGCCACATACTCGATTCCACCGGCTTCATAGAATTGATTCTTTTCATCGAGGAGACGTTCGGGATCAAAGTCGACGACGCCGAGATGCTGGCGGAAAAACTTTGACAGCCCACCAATATCGAAGGTTATGTTGACGCAAGCGCACCGTTCCAGCGTTAACTGATTGCGCAACGGACCCATGGCAATGCAATGACTTCCCCAAGACTGCACGCCAACGTATTAGCCCTTGACTGCGCGGTCGAGGTGGATCGCATTGCGCGCCGCATGTCGGAAATCGTGGGTAGCGAATTGCGCCGACGCGGTGTCGTCATCGCCATTTCCGGTGGGGCCGACAGTTCAGTTTGTGCAGCTCTTGCAGTTCGCGCATTCGGCGCCTCAAAAGTCTATGGGTTGATGCTGCCCGAGACCGACTCGTCGTCGAACAGCCTGAGGCGCGGAAAAATGGTAGCAGACCAGTTCGACATTCCCTATGGCGTGGAAGATATCGCGCCGACGCTGGAGGCGCTTGGATGTTACTGCTGGCGGGATGACGATGCGTGCCGTTTTTCCCAATTTCGACCGGGCTGGAAAAGCAAGATCATATTGCCGGTGGGCGCAATGGTACTTTCAATTATTTCGTTGGTCGTCCAGTCGCCCGAAGGCGACTTTCGCGAACTGCGCCTGCCGCCGCGGGAATATTTGCAGATTGTTGCAGCTACCAATTTCAGCCAGCGGGTGCGAAAGACCGTCGAATACTTTCACGCCGATCGCCTCAACTATGCCGTCATCGACACCCCAACCGGCTGGAATATGATCAGGATTCTTTGTCAAAAACGGGGATGGAGCGGCTGATCTTAAGCCCATCGCACATTTATTCAAGACCCAGGTTTATGCACTGGCAAGATATCTGGGCGTTCCGGAGGAAGTCTGTAACGCGATGCCGACAACCGACACATACAGCTTGCACCAGGGGCAGGATGAGTTTTATTTTTCCTTGGCCTACGACAAGATGGACGTTGCATTATGGGCGTTCAATCATGACGTGCCTGAAGCAGAATTGGCCACCTATCTGGACATTCCCATTGACCAGGCTACTTTCATATATAAGGACATCGTCGCCAAGCGCCATGCGACACGCTATCTTCATGCAAAGGCTATGCTGGTGGAGCCTATAGGCGAGATTTCTGCTTGATCAAAGGCGCGCACACAGAAATCGAGACAGCGATGGTTCCGGAAGCTGGCAATACGAGTGACGCGAGCGGCATGGCAAGCGCGCGGAGTATGACGCCTGATGCGTTGGCGCTGTTTAATTGCCATTTGAATGAGCTCAAGTCTGCTGTCGAGTTTCTTCCGGACAAACCTGAAGAAACGCCGATAACTACCCTTGCAGCCCTTTGGCAACTTGCTGCCGGCAATTCAGTTTCGGTGCAGCGCGCCGCTGTTGGGGCACTGCCCTCGTTGGATGATACGCAAATTACAAACCTGGCCAAGTTCGTGCGAGCGCGTATTGAGGGTACGCCCTTGGCTTACCTTACCCAGCGCCAACAATTCATGGGTTTGGAACTGATCGTCACGGCAGAGGCGTTAATCCCCCGCAATGAAACCGCTTTGCTCGGCAATGCTGCGCTGATACAGGTACGGGAGATTGTCCAAAACCAAGGACGAGCCAGAGTACTCGATATTTGTACCGGATCGGGCAATGTCGCGCTAGCCCTAGCCTCGCATGAACCTGCCGCGCATGTTTGGGCTGCCGATCTTTCCGAAGACGCGATCGCATTGGCGCGCCGCAATCTTGCGTTGCTGGATCTCGGTACCCGCGTCGAATTTCGCTCAGGCGACCTTCTGACGCCATTTGATACACCAGAATTTCACACACCATCGATTTATTTGTCTGTAACCCCCTTACATATCCAGCGGCAAGGTCGATGGCATGGCCGGGAAATCATTGGCCATGAACCACGTCTTGCCTTTGACGGCGGGCCGCCCGGTATTCGAATACTACTGCGACTGGCTGCCGAGGCGCCCCGATTTTGCGTCCCGGCGGCGTCCTGCCTTTGAAGTCGGGGTTGGACAGGGTCCGGGTATTCGTAAGCGCCTGGAGCACAGTGGCGCATATGTAGATATCGATGAGGTCATCGACAAGCAAGGGCAGGTTCGAGCGCTGATGGCTAGGATACCAACAGATGCGGTGTCGTCCTCACCAACGCCAGAGTATCAACACGAATATGCTGTTGAGTCGGCGGATGCGCTTGAAAGCGGCACCGAAATTCGTGCGCTTTGGCACATGGGACTAGAGGCCGGTTATTCTTTGGAACAAAAATTCGATTGGTACTACCAGCGCAATCCGGCAGGACTGCCAAGCGCTTATTTCTTACGACATGGTAAAGCCGAAAAAGCGGTAGGCGTCGCATCCGCAGGAAGTCGCGACATGCGACTTAATGGCATAATGCTTTCTACCGGCGTGGCCGTGGATTTTGTCGTTGACCCCGGGCATCGAACTCTGTTCCTGCGCTATACCTGCAAAGAGAGGTTTTGAGACGGACTCTTCAGAACCATGAGATTGCATGGGGCTGCCAAATCGTAAGGCAACAGCGGTTTTGGCCGCGCAGGATAAGTCTGTATCGGAAATATGGTGCGCTATGTTCGTGTATTGCGTTCAGCGGACTTTCTTGGGCGCTACATTCCGCGATGGCTAACGCGTGGTCTTGGGCCTCTGATCGATTGGGTACGTTTTGGCTCCCTGATATTGGACGGCAGGGGTAAACGGAACTTCACCACTCATTGGCAGGATCGGCCTGACGCACGCTTTAACGATCTTTGGGAGCGAAGCGCAATACCCAACCAACTACTGGGTGTTCGTAACGAGCAGTTCCTGAACTGGCGATTCGATGATTGCCCTTTCAATGCCTATACCATTCTGACTTTGGTGTCGGCGAGGATGGACGGCTGATTGCCTACGCGGCGTGCGCGCAGTAAATCAGTCGCTGCGCGTAGACGACTTTCTGGTGGACGCAAATCATTCAGACGCTTCCAGCCTCTCTGGCGCGAACTGGCACGGGAGGCGTTTCGCATGGGCAGCAAGACATTGATCACACAATTTCTGGGCAAACCGGGTAGCAAAGGATATAAAGGACGCTGGACTGATCGCGCGGGGGAATATCCCCTTATGCGGCCGCCACAGATCATTTTCCGCTACTTCTAGACGCGCAGAATTGGTACGTTACTCGCGCGGATGAAGATGGATAAGACTTGACCGTTCTGCGCGGGTGTTCCCGGGATCGGGTTTCCCCCGACCGCCCAAGCTTACACCGAGAGTATTTTGCTTCTGGCGCGCTCAAATTTGTCATAATTATGCATAGTGGCAAATTTGCAGGTCTCGCTCCGACCAGTGCGTGCGTGAGTGAGTAAAAACCGCCTATTCAGGCACGGGACACAGTGTTTAATGGTTCAATCGAAACGCCCGAATGTTCGCGATGGCCCTGACTCGCTGACGTTGCTTGACCTCGCTGTTCCTGATTCGGGAAAGCATGACACGGCGCTTTTGTCCGTATCGACCAAACAATTCCGCGCGCTCTTTGGGAGCGTGTGGGTCATGCATCCAGCGATCATGCGAGTGGGCGGATGACTCGCTTTATTTGGCAGCTTGGTTGTTGGTAAAAGATCGCATGCTCGGGCAGAGGGAGGTATGGCTCTTCGAACAGGACCCGAAACCAAATCATCAGACAAACATATGGGCGTCAGCTCATGAATTCTCTCAGGAAGAATTGTGCAATAACTGGATAACACAAATTGATAGTGTCCGTCAGTCTGCACCGGCTTGCGAGTGGGATGAGCTTGTTGGTCAGGCCGACCATATCTGGGTGAGAAAAGGTCTTCCGGAAATGTCGGCAACACTTAAGGCGCCGCTCACACTGGGTGTTGGCATTGGCGATGGCGGTGGGCCCTGTTTGTTTGCTCTATTTTCCGAAGCGACCTTCGACCGATCGATCGTTCAGCTTATTCTCGACAGCATCCTGCAAGCGGTGACTTCAATCGCAGCCGAGCCAGCGTCGCGCTTGGGGAAATAGACATTCTCGGTGACAGGCAACAGGCGATTTTATCTGTATGGAATCCGCCGCTACCTTCATACGATCAGAACCAAACCGCTGACAAGCTCTTTGACAAGCAAGCAGCCGCAAGTGGTGAACAAGTAGCGCTGGCCTGGTCGGACGGGCAGATGACTTATCGGGAACTGGGCTCCCCGGTCCGACCAAGTAGCGAAGCTTTGCTGGAAAATGGCGTATCCAAGGGCTGCGTTGTCGGCGTCGCGCTAGAGCGGTCGGCGGATACCATTGCGGTGCTTCTGGGCATATTGAAAATCGGCGCTGCCTACCCGCCGTTAGACCTCAGAATCCACAAGAGCGACTTTCATTCTTGCTTAGTGATACGGCAACGACACTTGTAGTAACCAACGCGCTAGGCCGCGAAAAGTTTTCCGCAATGGGTAGATGTTTTGGATATCGCGAGTTTGTCTGCGGGCCTGCGAAAGGAAAGCGATATTGCCAGCAGAGATTTGCCCGGCACATCAAGCGATGGCGAGTCGGTCGCCTATATCATACACCTCGGGCTCCACAGGTGAGCCCAAAGGGATCGAGATTTGCCACCGCTCGATCATAAGGCTGGTGAAGAACGTCAGCTATGTACGACTTGGCACGGAAG
>JADKJR010000034.1 GCA_016720925.1 Betaproteobacteria bacterium
CAGCGGTTCGATGCGATCACCAGCATCACATTCAGGGACATCAGACTCGATATCCCCAGCGTGAAAAACCGTTCGAGCGGCAAAAGCATGGGCGAGCATTGCGAAGAGATGGCAAAGCAGTGGAAGGCGCCGCGCGCGATGCAGGACCGTATCGCCTATGACAGTCATTCGCGGGCGGTGAAGGCGATGACCGACGGGTTTTTCAATGAACTGATCATCAATGTCAATGGTACCGCGAAAGACGGCATTCCGCGCGCCGACTCTACGTTGGAAAAACTGGCGACATTGAAGCCGGCGTTCGACCGCACTGGGGCTGGCACGGTGACTGCCGGCAACGCTTCTCCGCTCACCGATGGCGCGGCCGCGATCTGGGTGGCGAACGAAGCGGGGTTGGCAAAGTTGCCCAGCAATGCGCGACGTGTGAGACTGCTCGATTACGAAATAGCCGGTGTCGATATCTTCGCAGAAGGATTGCTGATGGCGCCCGCCTACGCGATCCCGCGTCTGCTGGCCCGTCATGGTTTGATGCTCGCCGACATCGACCTGTGGGAAATTCACGAAGCGTTCGCCGCACAGGTGTTGTGCAATGTGATGGCCATTGAAAGCGAGACGTTCGTGCGCGGGAAAGTGAACGTCAATCATCCGCTGGGCAAGTTTCCGTGGGAGCGGTTGAATCCCAATGGCGGCAGTGTCGCCATCGGTCATCCGTTTGGCGCGACGGGCGCAAGAATTCTTTCGCAGGCGAGCAAGGAGCTGTCTGCCATGGGTGCGGGCCGGAAGGCGATCGTGAGCATTTGTGCGGATGGCGGACTGGGGACGGTTGCGCTGCTGGAGTCGATCTAGCACACGACTGACGTCGGGGCAGTCGCCAGTGTAGCCGCGCGGCAACCATGCAAAAGGACAAGTTCAGTTCCGGCCGCCATCGGTAATCTGCTGATTCGCAATGATTGTTGGCGATTGAGAAGCAAACAAAATATTGTTTTGAAGATAGCTCCGCATGGTTTTCATTGTCAGCAATTGCGCCCAGACTGCGGTTTGCAATCAAGTACCACTCACAGAAGTTTCGTTGCCATTCAGGAAAGCTTTCAGTACTGCCCTGCCAACGATCGTCTGGTCACCTTCCGCCGCACACGTTCTGGAGCGAATTGAACCATGCTGTGTGCGGACCAATGGAAAATCATGCGTCGATTTCTAAGTTACCTGCTGGCGTGCGTTCTGCTGAACACCGTCGTCAGCGGGGTTAATGCGGAGAACCTTGTCTCTGTAAAGACGGAGGCACTCCCCGCATTTTCCGGTTCGCCGGACGTCATGTTCGCTGTTTCCGGGCGACCTGTCATCGTCCAACGACATCAACTGTGGCAGTTGGACGATGCCCGCAAGGAATGGATTCAGATGACCTGGCGCCCCGCCGGGAGAATCCTCGGCTCAATCACAAACGGGCAACGTCCGTATCTGCTGATTGAAACCAACGCTGGGGCGGGCGTCAGCCACGTTGAACCTTATCCCGATTCGACGATCCCGCCAGCGAAGGCATTGCCGCCTCTTCCGCAGCCTCTCGCGCAATCGAAAGGCGCCGTGCTTGGCGGCGTGTTGTACGTGACCGGTATTGCTGCGGATGGGGCGACCCACTGGCAGATGATTGATCCCGCAGGACCTCAACCAGCATGGAAAATTCCCGCGCCCACAACAGCCTTGCCGACCGACATTTCTTCGCTTGTCGCCCAAGACGCTGCCCTCTATGCCACGGCCTAGACTGCCCGGCGACAAGGGTGATCAACTTTGGCGCTGGACCCCGGCCGCGGGTTTGAGCCGGAGTAGTGCGTTGCCTGGCACGGTTGTTGATGGCGCAGCGCGTGCTACGGGCCAGGCACATTTACTGTTTCTGGTTCAAATGAGCCCGACTACTTCGACACCAGGCGCATTACAGTTGATCACCTACCACACCATTACGAACGGGATATCAGAGCAAGGAGCGGCAATTCACGCAACGGTGCTGCGCGGCGCCGGTCTGGGCAACGGAATTTTCTGGGAACATGCGGTGCAGAATCCAGGAAGCGCGGAATTCAGTTTTTCCGAGATCGAGGGAAGCAAACTTCTGCTTCGCCCACTCGACTGGGTCATGATTGTTGTATATCTGATCGCCATCGCCGGCATAGGCGTCTACTGCTATTGGCGCGAGGAAAAACAGTCAACATCGGAATTTTTCGTCGGCAATCGGACCATCCCGTTCTGGGCGGCCGCCGTGAGCCTGTACGTCACCAGCACCAGTTCCATCGGTTATATCGCGACCACGGCCAAGGCATTCGCCACCAACTGGCAATACCTGATGGGCAATCTGATCAATGTTTTTGGTCTGGTTTTTGTAGCGATCTGGATCGTGCCGATGCTGCGCCGTCTGAAACTGGTTTCTGTATTTGATTATCTGGAGCAACGTTTTCATCCGTCGGTGCGGATGATGGCGAGCGCCATGTGTATCGTGCTTCACCTTGGCGGACGGATGAGCATCATCCTATTTTTGCCTTCGCTGGCGATCGCGACCATCACCGGTTTTGACATGGTATGGAGCATCCTCATCATGGGCGTGGTGACGATCGGCTATACCGCATTGGGCGGCATGCGGGCAGTGATCTGGACGGATTTCCTGCAACTGATCGTCAAGGTGGGCGGCCTGATCTTCGCCCTGGTCTTCATCTGGCTGAAACTGGATGGCGGGTATCGAGGGGATGGTCGCCGTGGCAGACGCCGCCGGACAAAACGAAGATGCTCGACTGGAGTTTCGACCTGACCAAGGCAACGGTCTGGGGTTTTGTTTTTCTCGTCCTGATGGAAATCGTGCTGACCTTTCCGAAAGACCAGGTATTGATGCAACGTGTATTTACGACCAAGTCCGACAAGGAGGCCGGGCAGTCCGTCTGGCTGTTTGCTGCGATCATTTTTCCCGGTGCCTGCCTGTTCTATCTCATCGGCACCGGCTTGTGGGTGTTTTACCAGAGCCACCCCGAGCGGATGAATCCGCTGCTATCGGTCGATGCCACCTTTCCACTCTTTATTGCAGCAGAACTGCCGGCGGGCATCACGGGCCTGATGATCGCCGGCATTTTTGCCGCTTCCATGGCAACCTGTTCCAGCATCATGAACAGCGTTGCCACGATGGTCTCCGTGGATTTCTACGAGCGGCTGGCAAAGAATCCAACGCAGGTTGCAAGCATTCGCTTGGCGGAATTCGTCACGGTCGTCGCCGGCGTGATCGGCATTAGTCTGGCGCTACTTCTCAGCCGCTACAACATCGGCTCCTACCTCGACGTGGCGCTCGAAATGTACGGGCTGCTGGGCGGCGGTTTCGGCGGCGCCTACACACTGGGCATGTTCACACGCAGGGCAAACTGGCAGGGCGTGCTGATCGGCATGTTCGCCAGCATCGTGTTGACCTTTGCCGCATGGTCGGTGAATCTGGTGCATCCTTTTATCTACTTGGCGATTGCAATTCTCATTTCCATCGTGTTCGGCTATATCGGTAGCTTGTTCTTTCCGCCTCCGGCACCTGAGTCGCTCAAGGGGCTGATCATTCAGCGGTAACCACCAGCTGGCGTCCGGCGATGCCATTTGCAACCATCATCGACTGCAACACGGAGGCGTAAATCAAGTGACTCGTTGGAACATACTCCGGCAGAGTGTTGGCGCTGCGTGCCTAGCGTTCGCGCATGTCGCCACATTGGCATCCGCGAGCGTACCGGGTACGAAAGAAATGCGACTGATCCCCGCCGGCGAGTTTCAGATGGGAAGCGTCGAAGACGCGGCCTGGCCTGAGGAGCGCCCCGCGCACAAAGTGCGTCTCACTCATGCGTTCCTTCTCGATGAGACGGAAGTGACGAATGCGCAGTTTCAGCGATTCGCACGCACGACGGGTTACCAAACTGTCGCCGAGCGGCCCATCGTCCTCGCCGAAATCATGCGGCAGCTGCCGGCGGGAACGCCAGCGCCGGCGAAAGAGAAGTTGCAACCGGGCTCACTTGTCTTCGTGATGCCTGCAGGCGAGGTCGACCTTACAGACATGTCCCGCTGGTGGTACTGGACGCCCGGTGCTAACTGGCGCGCACCCGAAGGCCCAGGCAGCAGAATCAGGAATCGCGCCAATCATCCTGTCGTGCACCTGGCCTGGGAAGATGCGAATGCCTACTGTCATTGGGCAGGCAAGCGCTTGCCGACCGAGGCCGAGTGGGAGCGGGCCGCGCGTGGGGCATCGACGGCCAGCCTTACGTCTGGGGCAACAAGAAGCCGAGCGCCGCCGCGCCGCGCGACAGCTGGGCTGCCAACATCTGGCAGGGGATATTTCCCACGCGTAATGACGCGGCCGATGGCTTTGCCGGGACGGCGCCGGTCAGGAGCTACCAGCCCAATTCCTACGGCTTGTACGACATGGCAGGCAATGTTTGGGAATGGACGGCAGACTGGTATGACCCGAATGCCTATGTCACGCGCAAAGGACAGAATGTTGTGGACCCAACCGGACCCTCACTTCCACTGGACAAGCAAATGCGCCGAGCACAACGGGGTGGTTCTTTCCTGTGCCACGCCGATTTCTGCTTTCGATACCGCCCGGGCGCGCGGCAGGGCGCCGCGGCAGACAGTGGCACGTCTCACGCGGGGGTGCGCTGTGCAAAATCGCTTTCCTGATACGGCGATATCGCGCGGGACGGCCTTGGGCGCGCACGGAAATGACGCAAGACACGAGCCACCAATATGTACAAGGAAAACAGGATGACACAATTCGGTATTTGCCTCCTTGCGCACTTTGGGTTTTGTTGCGTTTCTGACAGTGCACGCCGCTCGCGCCGCCGAGCAACCGAATGTCATTTTCGTGCTCGCAGACGATCTCGGCTACGGCGACCTCGGTGCCCACGGTCATCCGCGTTTGAAAACACCAAATCTGGATCTGCTGCGCGGGCAAAGCATGCGGTTTATCGACCATCACGTCGCTCCTATGTGCACGCCCACTCGCAGCGAGTTGATGAGTGGCATTTCGGCATTTCGCAATGGCGCGTCGGCTGTTGCGCAAGGTGGCACCACCGTCCGCCGCGAGTTGCCAATGATGCCGCAGTTCTTCAAGGACAGCGGTTATGCGACCGCGCATTTCGGCAAGTGGCATCTGGGGGACAACTATCCCTTCCGTGCCCAGGATCGCGGTTTCGATCTGTCAATTGGTTACAAAGGATTCGGCATTGATTCGGTAGCGGGTGAATGGGAAAACGATGCCTTCGACGACCGTTACTGGCGCAATGGCACGCTTACAAAAATCACGGGTTACAACACGGACGTCTTCTTCAGCGAGTCGATACAGTGGATGCGGCAGCAAACCCGGCCATTTTTCGTTTATCTGGCCACGACCGCGTCCCACGAGCCGTACTACGTTGAATCCCGCTACGAGAAACCGTACGAGGATCTCGGCAAAGTGCGATCCGCATTTTTCGGCATGACCAGCAACCTCGATGAAAATGTCGGTCGCCTGCTAAGATTTCTGGACGAGAGCGGGCTTGCCCGAAACACGATCGTCATTTACATGACTGACAACGGGACCGGTGATCGCACGCTTTTTTTCAATGCCGGGATGCGCGGACGGAAAGCTTCGCTCTACGATGGCGGGCACCGGGTGCCTTTCTTTATTCGCTGGCCGACGGGGGTAAAAGGCACGCCGCGAGACATTGATACACTTTCGCGCAGCACGGATGTACTTCCGACAGTGATCGGCCTGTGCGGACTGAAGATCAACAAGACTGCCGAATTTGAGGGGCGCAGCCTCAAGCCGCTGCTGGAGGGAAACTCGGTCCCGTTTCGGGATCGCAAGGTGGTATTCAATACGGCCCGAGTGGCCCGGTCTTCAATGACTTGGACAGCGCCGTACTGTGGAACATATGGGGCCTGGTGCAGGGCCCGGAGCTCTATGACATCACTGTGGATCCCGGCCAGAAAGCCGATCTCGCGTCTGTGCGAGAAGACGTAGTACGCACCTTGCGCGTCTTCTATGAGAACTGGGCAAACGTTACAAGACCGCTGCTCGCGCTGGCGAATTTTAATCTGGTTGGCTCGCCTGCCGAGCCGGAAACATTGCTCACGTCGGCTGATTGGTGCGGGCCGTGGGCAGGTGATTTCAAGGAGTTGGGGCGCATCGACGTGCCCTTGTTCGGGGCGTGGAACATCGAAGCCGCGTCGGCCGGTGAATACGAGGTCCGCCTGTATTTGTTTCCGCCTGCGGCCGATACGCCGCTCAACCGGGCCTTGAGAAACGTGCCGGCGCGACCGGTGGCGGCCGCGCGCCTCCTTTTAGATGACAAAGCGCATTTGGCACAAGCGGCAGCCGACGCGAGCTATGTCCGGTTCACACTCGCACTCAAGCAAGGAGAGCGTCGCCGTATCGAGGGACAGTTTCTCGATGTTGCAGGCAAACCTCTATCTGGTGCGTTCTTTGTTCGGGTAAACCGGATTCATGAGTAAGCCAGTTCGCATTCACAGACACGAAAACTTGCGCAGGATTAAATGTTTCGGCGTTGTGAAACAGTATGAATCGTCATGCGCGTGATTTAATTCAGGCCGCTGAAACCGGCATTGGGCTAAAGAAACAAAAAGTATTTTTTGAATATGTCTCCAGAGGGTTTTTATTCTTTGCAATTGCGCCCAGACTCGCCCGAACTACATGAATGGTGGACGAACGGCTAGAAGACCGCACCATTACTTGTGTCGTGCCTTCCGTAACACCAGCCATAGGTGGCGGCAGGCAGTTCTTGATTCATCAACTCAACTCGGACAACCATGAAACACTTCCTAAAATGAAAGTCTCCGTCGCGGCGACACTGTCCGCGCTGGTGTTTGCATCGATCACCACCAGCGCTTACGCGCAGGACGCCAACAAGGCCAAATCAGAGGAAAGCAAGGACTCGCAGGTGGTTGAGACCATTACCGTAACGACCGGATCTCGCGCCGCCAAGGCGGTGGACAAGATTCCTGGTGCAATTACGGTGATTTCCAAGGAAGAAATTGTCGAGACACCAGCTGACGCAAGATGCGACGGCTATTCTGACAAGAACAGTGCCCGGCTATTCGGAAGCGACGCAACAAATGGCAAGCAACGGTGAAACGCTGCGGGGGCGATCTGCCCTTCGCCTTTCGATGGTGTCCCGCAAACCATTCCCGCTGCGTGAAGGAAACCGCACGAGTGTTTTTACCGATCTGGGGATTATCGAGCGCATCGAAGTCATCAACGGCCCATCCGCGTCAGAGGGAATCGGTGCGTCGGGCGGCATCATCAATTATTTGTCCAAGACGCCCACCAAGATGGGCAACGAGTTCTCCTGACGTCGCAGTATGAGACGCAATCACGCACCGATAGCGGCGGCTGGAAGGTGGGGTTCATTGGCGCCCACAAGAGCGATGCATTCGATGTGTTGTTTGCGACATCCTCTGCCGACCGTGGTATGGAATACGACGCTCACGGTCGCATGATCGGCATGGGCCAAAGCGGGGCGTCAAACGACTCGGAAACCAAGAATCATTTTGTGAAGCTTGGCGCGAACTTTGGTGCCAGCGGTGAGCAGCGCATGACGGTGACCTCGAGCCGCTTTCTGATGCGAGGCAAAGGCAACTATCTTGAGCTCGTCGGTAACCGTGCGCTGGGATTAACTGACACGTCCGTACGGGGAAAAACGCCTGGCGGCCAGACCGAGTTCAACGAATTCAATCAGAGCATATTGACCTATACGCATTCAAACCTCCTCGGTGGCGCGCTCAACGTTCATGCCTACCGGGCGGATCAGCACACGCGCTTCTTGTCCGAATGGGGCACCACGGACTGTCAGCCGCTCAAAAGCGACAATTCCAACCTGAATCGGGGTAACAGGATCCGCGGATCGCGGCGTTGGGGACGCTTGTAGAACAATCCGAAATTGAATCGAAGAAAAAGGGTGTTCGCACAAACTGGAGTACCGACCATCTGGCGGGAATCAATGATCTTGAACTGAATGCAGGCGTCGACGTCGTCGAAGATACGGCCCAGCAAAGGCTCGCCCTCACGGACCGGCTCTGGGTGCCGCCAATGAAGTACCAAAGTACCGCCCCGTTTGCACAGCTCTCTTATAATGCCGGCCCGGTAACTGTCAGCGCAGGCGTGCGTCACGAAGGCGGTGAGCTCAGTGTGGATAGTTACACCACCGTCTGGGCAACAAGGAGCCCATCCGTTGCGGGCCTGGGCGGCTTCGATGTGGCAGGCGGCAAACTAAAGTATTCCGAATCGCTGCCAAATTTCGGTTTGGTGGTTCGCCTGCCGCAGGGATGGTCGGCCTTCGCTTCATACAGCAAAGGATTTACATTGCCGAACGTCGGTATTCCGCTGCGAAACGTCAATGCCGGGCAGATCGGTTGGTGGTCTGTATGCCGATTTGCAGGCGGTCGTTAGCGATAACAAGGAAATCGGCTTTACCTGGCGGACCAATAGTGGCTATCTGACAGCATCAACCTATCGCTCCTATTCCGAGCTTGGTGCCTCGGTTGCAGGCAATGCGACCGTTGAGATTTTGTTTTGACGCGCAAGCCGGTTGAAATCAAGGGCTATGAGATGTCAGGTGAATACGCATTCAGCAAAGAGCTGAAAGCCAGCGCCTTGTATTCACATATGAGCGGCATGACCTCGGCGACTCCAGGCGATTCCTGGACAAACCCTTCCGCCACTGACGATCGAACAAATGCCAACGACATCAGCCCCAATCAAGCTGACGACCTCAGTTACGTGGAAGTACGCAGAGGCAGGAGTCTGCGAC
>JADKJR010000035.1 GCA_016720925.1 Betaproteobacteria bacterium
TCGCGACCGAAACGCGTAATAACTTCGCGCATCATCAGCGCGTGCAGCGTCCGGCTCTGGATCCTCAGTGAACGCAATATCGATACATCAGCATTCATCTTTGATGCCCGGCTAGTCCGTGTGCTCTTTGATGCTGGCCACCAGCAGGCTGATCACGCCCCAGGCGACCAGCCCCAGCACAAACACCATGAATGCGGAGCGTATCCGTCGCGGTTCCATCGCTTTGTCCGGCAGGTTCGGCTGCACAAGCCGCTCCAGGTAGAGTTGCTTGCGCAAGGCTTCGCTTCGGGCGGATTCCAGCGCCGCCAATGAGGCAGCAAGCTGTTTCTCCGCAAACAGTTTCTCCAGCGTGAAGCGCTCAAACGCGCCGGATTTCGACGTGAGTGAACCTCCGCCGCCGGCAACCTTCGCGGTTTCATTGGCGATGGTCCTGCGCAATGTTTCGATGCGATTTTTCAGCGACGCGACCTGTGGGTTATTCGGTGAGACGCGCGTAATCTGGGAGAGCTGTGTTTCGGTGGAGATCAGTTCTTCCTGGAGTTTCGATACGCCCTGCAGTTGCAGCGCGGATTGGCGGTCCGGGTCAAAGACGGATTGATTGGATCGGAATCCGGCAAGGGCGACGGCGGCCTTCTTTACTTTTTCTTCCCCGACGCTGACCTCGAGTTCGGCGGTCTTGATCAGATCCTGCCGGCTGCGGTCGTTCAGGTTGTTCACCAGCCGCTCGCCCATCTTCAGCAACAGGTCGTTGATCTTTCTTGAGTCCTCGGCCGTGAACGCGCGCACTTTCAGGATGGTAATCGACGAGACGGTGTCGTAGTCGATTGTGACGCGGCTGCGATAGTAGCGGTGGAATGCTTCAAAGCTGTCGTCCCAATCCAACCCCGGAAAGCGATTGATGATGTCCGCGTCCTTGCTGGAGTAAGCCTTGCGTCTCGCGAGGTGATCGTCCAGTTCCTTTAGCGCATCGCGCGAGAGCACGAAATCGTGAACCGAATAGGTGTCATCCTGCGAGCGTGCAAATCCGGTGCCTTGCAGCAAGGCGCCCAATCCGCTCTGCGCGGAACGCTGCGGGCTGCGCACCACGAAACGCGATTCGGAGATGTACACGTCCGATGCGACGAAGGCCGTAATAGATGATCGCGAGGGTCGTCGGCAGGATGACCGTCAGAACAGGATCACGTTGAATTGCTTGCGCGGCGATTTGTGGGCCGGGAATGTTTGGGGGGTTGCATTCAATGCGGTTGTCCGATGGTGGAATTGAGGTTCATGTGTGTTGTGGTTGAGGGTAGCATGCCGCTACCTTGAGGTGCGAAGCGCATGCAGGGTGCATGTAGGGTGCATGACAAACGGAAATCCGTCTATTGAGATTTCCATAAATCAATACACCGTTCGGGCTGATCCTTCGAGTCCCTCAGGACAGGGTACGCTTCGCGTATCGAAGCCCTATCACCCTTCGATACCTCAGGGCGAACGAATACTGGATGTCACAAATATTGGAAAGCACAATAGCCCGTTCGTAGAGCTTGTCGAACCACATGCTGATTTTACTTAATCAGCCAACCCTATGGTGCTACTTATCCAGTTACCGCCTTTTCGCACGTGCATCACCGATTATTTCGCCGCCTGCGCACGCCCATAAATATCCTGAAACCGGACGATATCATCTTCGCCCAGGTATTCGCCGCTCTGCACTTCGATCATCACGAGGTCTATGACCCCGGGGTTCTCCAGCCGGTGTTTGTGGCCAGCCGGAATGTACGTAGATTCGTTTGTGTCGAGCAGGAACTCTTTTTCGCCGTTGACCACTTTTGCCATGCCGTGCACGACGATCCAGTGTTCGCTGCGGTGGTGGTGCATCTGCAGCGATAGCGTCGCGCCAGGCTTGACCATGATGCGCTTGATCTTGAATGCCGCGCCTTCTTCAAGGACCGTGTAGGTGCCCCACGGGCGGTGGACCGTGCGGTGCAGCTTGTAGGTTTCATGTCCCCTGGCCTTTAGCCCGGCATAGATGTGTTTCACATCCTGCGCGCGGCTGCGGTCCGCGACCAGCAGCGCGTCGGGGGTATCGATGATGATCAGGTTATTGACGCCGACAACACCGACCATGCGATCGCTGCTTTGCACGAAATTGTCGTTGGAATCGTGCACCATGGCTTCGCCCTGAATGCGGTTGCCCTGGGCGTCCGGTGCCGATAGCGCGCCCACAGCATCCCAGGAGCCGATGTCGCTCCAGCCAATCTGGCATGGCACCACCGCGACAACCTTGGATTTCTCCATTACGGCATAGTCGATCGAAATATCCGGCACTTTGGCGAACGTGTCCGGATTCAAGTCCGTTTGCGTGAAGGCGGCGCCCTTCCCGACGCCTTCGGACACGCGCGATTGCGCGATGCATGTTTGCGTCGCGCTCAATACGTCCGGGCTATACAGGCCCAGCTCGCGCAACATGGTGCCCGCACTGAAGCAGAACATTCCCGAATTCCAAAGGTAGTCGCCGGATTCGACATAGGTCTTCGCTTGTCCGGCTCAATACCGAAGGTCACCAGGCTGCCGCGCTGCGCGAGTTCGGCGGCCTTCGCGACGGCGGCGGCAAAGGCGGCTTGATCGGCGATCAGATGGTCGGCGGGCAACACCAGCAGGATCGCGTCCTCGCCATGCGTTTTCGCGACATGTATCGCGGCCGCGGCAATCGCGGGCGCGGTGTTTCGGCCAAACGGTTCGAGAATGTAGGACGTCGGCACCTTCGCCATATTGACCTCGCGATACTCGTCCTCGGTCTTGAAGAACAATTCCCGGTTGGTCACTGTGATCACCTCGGTCACGTTCGCCAGCGTCGCGCCGCGCAGGAATGCCTTCTGCAGCAGACTTTGGCCATCGGCCAGCCGAATAAACGGCTTCGGATGAGTCTCGCGTGAAACCGGCCAGAGGCGCGATCCGGCGCCGCCGCAGAGGATGGTGGGAATGAGGTTCATATTTGGTGCGGCTTCTAAAGTCCTTCTCCCCGGGAGAAGGGTGGGGATGAGGGGAAACGGTGGCACAAGTGACGCAACATCCGCAATCCACCCCACAAGGTCAAATCTTACTATGCGATGCCCGGCTTGTGAGGATCACGCCGACATGTTTGCGCGATGCAAGCCCGCAGAAAATAGATCAAGCCCGCACAGTGCGGGTTTGGTATAATCCGTTTCCGTTTTACGTCCTGCAGATTCCGTCTGTGTGACACACAAGTCAATGGTGGCTGTAGCTCAGCGGTAGAGTCCTGGATTGTGATTCCAGTTGTCGTGGGTTCGAACCCCATCAGCCACCCCAGAATAGAAAAAAGCCACCCCTTGCGGTGGCTTTTTTATTCTGGGGTGCTGATGGAATGAGAAATGCACTCCGCTTCGACCAGGCCCAGCCGAATCATGCCAGAAGGGCCACTTATCAACCTAATTCCGTTCGCCCTTGATCCTTCGAGTCCTCAGGACAGGGTAACCGCTGCGGCGTATCGAAGGGCATTCCGACGCAATGAATCAATGCCCTACATTGAGTGTGCTTCGACACCTCAGCACGAACGGGGAGTTGATTAGAAGTCCCAGCATAAACTGGGGCGGGCTGGCGCGCCCTCCAAGCCGAAAATGCCTGAAAGCCCCCGCCAAATGGCGTTCCGCGTCATTTTATCCCGCAAAACGAAGAATTACCCGACCCGCTTTTCATCAGTTGCTCCTGCTCGCGCTTCCAGTCCTTTTCCTTCTCCACATCGCGCTTGTCGTGCTGCTTCTTGCCTTTGGCGAGGCCGATTTCGAGTTTGACGAAGCCGCCCTTGTAGTGAAGATTAAGCGGGACCAGCGTGTAGCCGCGCTGTTCGATCTTGCCGACGAGTTTCTTGATTTCATCCGCCTTCAGCAGCAGTTTGCGGGTGCGCACCGGGTCGGGGATGACGTGGGTGGACGCCTCCGGCAGGGCGGAGATATGCGCGCCGATCAGATACAGTTCACCCTGTTTGAGGATCACGTAACCTTCCTTGATCTGCGCGCGGCCGGCGCGGATGGCTTTCACTTCCCAGCCATGGAGTACGACGCCCGCTTCGTAGCGCTCTTCGATGAAGTAATCGAAAAAGGCTTTTTTGTTGTCGACAATGCTCATAAGCCGGAATTATCCCATGGGATGCTTGCGCCCCGGTCGGATAGAATCTGATTGCCATGGCTCACGTCGAAAATCTGCCCTCTGTTCCCCTATTCCGCCGCCAAGATGTACGAATTGGTGGACGATTGCGAGCGCTATCCGGAATTCCTGCCATGGTGCGGCGGCGCCGAGACGCCCGTGCGCGATCAGACGCGAACGCTGGCGACCATCCATATCGACTATCGCGGATCCGGCAGTCCTTCACGACCGAAAAACACCAAAATCGAAAATGTCGAGATTCAAATGAATCTGCGTGAAGGGCCATTCAGCGAACTCGAAGGTAAATGGCGATTTCAGGCGTTGTCGGATTCGGCGTGCAAGGTGTCGCTGACGCTCGATTACGGATTTTCCAGTACGTTGCTGGAGAAAGCGGTCGGTCCCGTGTTCGGCATGATCGCCAACACTATGATCGAACGTTTCGTGACGCGAGCGGAAGCGCTGTACGGCGACCCGGTGAGCGTCTTGCGGGTGCGTGTAGCCTGGCGGAGCGCCTGAATCGCAAGGCGAAATTGCCGTGGAATTGCCGGAACCCGCGAACGTGCAGATGGCCATTGATGCCGCATGTCATTCGGTGCCCGGGATCGCGACGATTGCGGCGAACGCGGTGGCTGTCGGCGTATGGGGCAAGGTACGTGCCCGCGATCATTGGCTGCGTGACGGCGATCGCGTCGAGTTCTATCGTGCACTGCAAGCCGACCCGAAAGATGCGCGTCGCGCCAACGCAAAACGCTCGCCGGGTAAACGGAAAGATGTGAAGTGGAGACAGGGCTACTTCTGCCTAGCGATAAAGGGTCATCGGCAATGGGCGATAGGAAAGCATTTCAACGCCCAACAGCGTCTCGTCCTGGGTGCGCTGGGTCAGTTTGCGAACGATCACACCGAGCATGAAGTACGCGAACCCATCCGGCCTTACCGCCAGCAGTTGTCCAACGCTAATGCGATCGCCGGTCGCGCGATCCACGATCAGGCCGATGCCCTTTGAACTCATGTCGTGAATTTTCCAGCGGGTCTCGAGCGCATCGGATGCCGGTGGACCGCCTTGCGGATGTCTCAACGGCGGTCGAGCGCGTTGCCCGTGGCCGGCATTTCCAGGGTGAGTTGGAGGCCGCCAAATTTCGCGTGCGTGTTCCCGGTTGCCGCAAGCCGCGCGTTATGTGCGGGGGTCGCTTTGCCGGCCTCGCTGCTCATCGCCCGTCGTGCCTCGCTAAACCCGAGCCGTACTTCCGCCGTCAGATTCTCAACCGGCTTGCGTGCCTCAATGCGCGATGCGCTGGCCTGCAAGAGGGTGGCATACAGGCGCTCAATGGTCGTCAGCAGCGCAACATGCTCTTCGATCGAGAATGAATCGGACGCACCGCGGCCGCGATAGGGATTGCCGGTGCGAAGCTGCGTGCGTACCGCCTCGACTTGCTCTTTCAGGCCTTCGATGCGCGCATAGCGATATGAGGGCTTGGCCGCACTGCTTGTGACCAGTTGCAGGCCAGCCATGAGGTTGAGATCGACAAACAGCGCATGCGAACGCGGCGAGTAGGTTTCATCGAACGCATACTCGGTTGTCCACTCCGCCAGCCATTTGTCGGCAATTTCAATTTGCGGCACGGTCAGGCTGCCGGTGTTCAGCACTTCCAGCATCAACGCCCGCAAATATAGCGACTGCGCGGTGACGCTGTATTTCGCTTCGACAGCGAACAGTTCGATCGGTGTGTTGGCGAACCCGTGGCTCTCGGCAAACTTGTACAGCGCGTGCAGATCCGGCCAGAAGGTGGGCTTGATCGGTTCGTGGCGGAAGAAGCACCACTTTATCGCCGCGCCATGGTGATACAGGGCGAAAGCGACGATGCGTTGCAGCAGCGGTTCAGCGTCTTCCTTGGTCCACTCGCCGCGTCGCTGCACGAGAGCTTCCATCGTCTTGGCCGCCACGCCGTGCATCAAGTGCAGGTCATGCGCGAATTGCTCCGCCGCCGTTTTTTCGGTGATGGCAAAGAAAGCGACTTTGTCGGATTGAATGACTTGATACAAGCGGTTTTCGAATGCGACAAGTTCACGGACCGCTTCCGCCGCAATGGGCGCCGGCGTATCGGCAAATGCCTTGACGGTTCCAATCAGTGCCATGCACTGCGCGCCAGTCTGCGGCGCCGTGCCATCCAGCGCTGTCGACATGGAGAGGGAATCGTTTTCGGGTGACTTGCCAGTTTGCATTTTTTTTGCCGCTACTTGTTACGCCGATCCGTCGGCAGTCGCGAAACGGGCCGTGATGGATTCAAAGTCAGCGCGACTGACGCCGTGATCATCCAGCAATGCCAGCCGCAGGTCGGACATCAACGCATCAGAGGTAAAGTCCATGGGGGCGTCGAGCCAGTTTTCGGCAATCGGGTCAAATCGCGTTTCACCCGCCAGAAGCGGGCTGCCGCTGGCTGCAAACAGGGGATTGCCGGGATCAAGTTCGTGGCCAACATGGCGCACCTTGGCCACGCCGCAGTATGGCTGAACAATACATGAAATTTCCCGGCCAATTCGTGGAATTCGGCGACCATGTTTTCGAGGCGAAAGATCTCGAACTGCGCCAGCCAGAAACGGATTTCCTGCGGACGTTCTTCCACCGCGAAGGTGAGCAGTTCACTGGCTTTCTCGCGGCCGTTGCCTCGGTCGCCTCTCTTCGTAATAGAGGCGCGCCGTCGGGATGACAGGCTCGGCATCGTCGATCGAAACCGTATTGCTTTTCAGCTCGGGGTAGCGCTCGTGCATGTACTGCAGGCGCCGCACTCTGTCCTCGGGGAGCTTCTCGTCCATCCCAACCAGAAAATCGACGGCAGTCGCGGTATTCGCATCGAGTTCGTAGCTTGCCGGCGTGTCGTCGAAAACGACCGGTGCATCCACTTGGTGGTGAGTGTCGATCCTGGCCCCGACAGTGCCACGACCCGCCGCCGTATCGGCCTGCCAAATCTCGGTTGGTTCGTCGGCAAGCCGCGTACGGTTCGAACATGTTCGTCGCCAGTTGGTTGTCCGTCGAAGGAGAGTCAACTTCTTCATTCTCCCAATCATCGAATGCGGCGTCGTCCGAACCTGACCCCGTGGATTTTCCCCGTGTGGATTCAGCCGTCGCCGTGCTGGAGCGTTGCGCGTTCGTTGCGACGGAATTGCGGATTTTTTTCGATTTGCCATCGCGGCGCGACCAGGCCCGGGACACCAGCAGCGCGAGCAGTGCAACGACGATTCCCCAAGGCCAGCGGTGACGTCAGATAGCCGATAATCGTGTCGGTGATCGATTCCCTCGGGCGGATGAGCTTCTCGGTTGGGCGGGCCGTTGGCGTGGCGACGGGTGCGGCCGGCGGCGGCAGGAGCACCGCTTCAGTGGGTGTTTGCGCAATGGTTGCTGCCGGTGCGCGCCGGATGAAGCGGGCGCCGCGGCCCGAATCGGCAGTTCCGCGGTCTGTTTCAGCTGTATTTCATGGAGGCGCTGTTCCATCTGCTTCACAGTGTTCTTCAGTGATAGCAGTGCCGCGACCTGATCATCGGCATCGAGCATGAGTTGCTTTTCGCGCAACTGCCGGCGTTGTGCTTCGGATACGTTGCGGCTTCGCGACAGGTCCATTGCCGAGCCGGAAAGGCGCAATGAGAAGCCTTCGCCGCGGACGGCGGTTTCAGCTCTGGCGGCAGCTTTGGCCGCGGCCCAGGTGGCGGCGATGGCTGAAGCTTAGCGCCGTGGCGCTGGCCGCGCTTGCGGTTTCCGGCGGTGGCTGCGGGTACCGCAACGGCTGCGGCGTCTCTCGTTGTGGTGCGCTTGGTGTGCCAACTGCCAGCGTGGCGGCTTGCCTGACTTACCCGGCTCGCGTCATTGAGGTGGGCGGCGCAACCTGGGCGCGTGCGCGTTTCCGTTGCCATCGACGCAACAGGTGGCGCGATGAACGGCGGCGGATCAAGCAGTACCGTGAAATCCCGATCGAACGCGGGTTCGCCGGGGCAGCCGATCCGTATCGGAAATCGCGCAACCGGTTCCTTTGGCGGTTTGCGGGTTTGCAGGTAGCGCAATGCGCAGCTCCACCATTTCAGGATCAGGTCTTTACTGCGCAATGTATTTTCGTGCCGTTCATTTTCGATGACCGGTTGGCAAATCCGCCACGGTATCAGGTGCCGTCGAGCAGACCGCCGTGGGCAAATTTAGTGGTTCGCCGAGGAATGAGCGAACTCTTGATGTCGCCCAACACCGGATTCTGCGCTTGACAACTGTAAGGAGAGCTGGAAAAAATCAGCGCCGGCGAGGCCATTGAAATCCAGTTCAAGAACCATTGCATCACGCTCGCGAAACTTCATCAAGGCATGAATACAACGGCGCATGCGTCAGGCTTTACATGATGCGGCGGCGCGGCGCTACTTGGTCGGTTCGGCTTACGCTCTTCTTCGGACCTGACGTTGATCTCGCCCTTTTTCGTTGGTCCGTCGAATCGATCGTCCCGCTCTCGAGATCGCGCAACCCCGCGCGGGCCGATTTGCAGTTCTCTTCGGCGATTTCGTCATTTTCGTGTTGCTTACCGCCTTCTTCGCTATCTGCCACGTCGGTGCGGCGCTTGTCATAGTCCTTGGCGCGATCCTGCAAGAGGTGCCGGTGTGCCGGCGGTCGATGCCATCGGCGCACTGGACTCGACCTTCTTGGCCTCGGCCTTCGACGACCCGCTGGGGGTGGCGCATCGCTGTATTGCACCTGGCCATCCTTGTCTACCCCCTTGTAGACCTGTGCCGCGACGGTCGCGGTCGCCAGCAAAATAGCGATGGCAATGAATAATTGAATCAGGATTTCATGTGGACTACTCCTTGCAACATGTTCAGATATTTACCACTTGACCGGCGGTAGCGCCGTTTGTTTGATGGAAAGTGCGCACAGCGCCACCACTTCCCTTCGCGTGCACGAGGTGGCCGTGCTATCCAGTATTTGCGCGGCTGCACGCGCTTTGTTCAGGTGCTCAACGGCAGCGGTCCACAATGCACGCTTTACCCGCGCTTCAATAACGCTCTGTCCGGCGGCCTTCAGTGCGGAATCCGCTTCCGCCGTCAGTTCAATTGGTTTGGCGACCGGGACGATGACAATCGGTGCGATCGGTGTTTCTTTGGGTGGCTCGGGGGCGACACAACCGCCGACCAAACCGAGCAAACCCATGCTTGCCACCGCCAAACCAGCCCCTTTGCGGTATTTTGCGCCAATTTTTGCGAAAAAATCTGGAAAAACAGCCAAAAGTATATTTATTGTCAACGGTTAGCCAAAGAACTTCGCCTAGATTCGCTAAGGTAATCGTAAATATCCTTCGCGTCAACCGAATATGAGCATTGTGCGCCCGATTTTGAAGGTAAATCCGGCTCGCGTATAATGCTGATTTTGTCGGAGCCAAAAACGTGAAAGTCGTCAAAAAGCCCTGACCTTTGATGATGTGCTGTTGATCCCCGCGCATTCTGCTGTTCTTCCCGCGACGTTTCCTTCAAACCCGTCTGACCGCCAAAATCGGCCTGAATATCCCGCTGCTGTCCGCGGCGATGGATACCGTCACCGAGTCGCGCCTTGCGATTGCGCTGGCGCAGAGGGGGCATCGGTATCATTCACAAGAACATGACCGGACAAATGCAGGCGGCCGAAGTTCTGCGGGTGAGCGATTTGAGAGTGGGGTGGTCAAGGATCCAATTACGGTCACGCCGGATATGAGTGTCCGCGATGTGATCGCGTTGACCCGCAAACATAATTTCTCGGACTTCCGGTGCTCGTCGGCAAGAAGGTGGTGGGCATCGTCACCAACCGCGATCTGCGCTTCGAGACAAAGCTGGATCAACCAGTCAAGAACGTCATGACGCCGAAGTCCAGGCTGGTGACGGTGAAAGAAGGAACGACCCGCGAAGAAGCACTCGCGCTGATGCACAAGCATCGACTGGAGCGCGTGCTGGTGGTGAACAAGGCCTTCGAGCTACGCGGCCTCATCACGGTAAAGGACGTGCTGAAATCAAGCGAACATCCTTTTGCCTGCAAAGATGACATGGGACGCCTGCGTGTTGGCGCCGCCGTCGGCATTGGCGAGGGCACCGACCAGCGCGTTGAATTGCTGGTGGAAGCTGGCGTTGATGTCATCGTGGTCGATACCGCGCACGGGCATTCGAAGAATGTGATGAACCGCGTGAAATGGGTGAAGAAACATTTTCCGCAAGTCGACGTGATCGGCGGCAACATTGCCACCGCCGCCGCCGCGCTGGCGCTCATGGATCATGGCGCGGATTGCGTGAAAGTCGGCATCGGGCCAGGCTCGATCTGCACCACGCGCATTGTCGCGGGAGTGGGCGTGCCGCAAATCACGGCCATTGCCGACGTCACGGCGGCGCTCGCGAAACATGGCATTCCCTGCATCGCCGATGGCGGCATTCGCTTTTCAGGCGACATGGCGAAAGCGCTGGCCGCGGGGGCCTCGACGGTCATGCTCGGCGGGATGTTCGCCGGCACGGAAGAGGCGCCCGGCGAGACCGAGCTCTATCAGGGGCGTTCGTACAAGAGCTATCGCGGCATGGGTTCGGTGGCCGCGATGCAAAAGGGATCTTCGGATCGGTATTTCCAGGATCCGCAAAACAACGCGGACAAGTTTGTGCCGGAAGGCGTCGAGGGTCGCGTGCCGTACAAGGGCAGCATGCTGGGCGTGGTGCATCAGTTGACCGGCGGTCTGCGTTCCAGCATGGGCTACCTGGGCTGCAAAACCATCGAGGAAATGCACAAGAATGCACAGTTTGTCGAAATCACGTCCGCCGGCATTCGTGAGTCGCACGTGCACGATGTGCAGATCACCAAAGAAGCGCCTAACTATCGTGTCGATTGACGCTCGCCGATGAGCAACGAAAAAAACCAGGCACTATTGGTCATCGATGTTCAGGTGGGTATTGCCCGCGGCAAGGATATGCATGCCGGCTGGCCAAAAATACTCGGCAATATTGTCGATCTCATTGCGCGAGCGCGCGAAAGAAACCTGCCGGTGGTTTTTGTTCAGCATAACGGCGGGCCGGAGACATGTTGCAACCGGGACGCGATGGCTGGGCATTGTGCCCGGAACTGGTGCGCCGCGCCGTGTCGCTCGGCATTGATGTCACCCTCGCCGCGGACGCGCACGGGACATGGAATTCGCCGACACTTGATGCCCACCAGATCATCGATCATCACAATCGCGTGCTCCACCAGTTTTCGGCCGGTCACGCCGCCGTCACCGTCACGCCGGCTTCGGCCGTGGCATTTTCCTGAGTGGCAGAATCCGCCATGTTGAAATTGTTTGGTTCACCCGGAATGGGCTCCGCTGCCGCCGAAGTGGTTTTGCAATTGGCCAATCAGCCTTACGAGTACATCAAGACGTCGTTCTGGGACCAGAACAAACATTTCGCCGAACTTGTCAAAGCCAATCCACAAGCCAAGGTTCCCACGTTGGTGCTCGAAGACGGTACGGTGATGACCGAGAGCGCCGCGATCCTTCTCCATTTTGCCGAGAAGGTTCCAGACCTGATTCCGCTGGACCCGGCGAAACGCGCGGCATTTTATCGCTGGATGATTTTCATCCCGGCAAACATTTACGCCATGTTTGACATTGGCGATGAACCGTCGCGCTGGGTTGACGGTGACGCATTGCAAGCGGCGTTGAAAGAAAAATCCGTGGAGAAGCAGAAGTTCTTCTGGGGCCTGCTGGAACAAAACCTGTCGCCGGCACCCTATGTGCTCGGCGAGCACATGACCGCACTGGACGTTTACATCGCCATGGTCAGCCGCTGGCGTCCCGGCCGCGACTGGTTCAATGCCCAATGTCCGAAGCTCTCGAAAGCGGTCGCATTGACCGAGCAACATCCGGTGGTTGCAAAGGTATGGGAGAAGAATTTTGGAAAGTAGCACCACGGTAGAGACCGCGACCGGCAAACCGGCCAAGGCCGCCAAGCCGGTCGGCCTGAATTTCATCATGGTTTGTGTCTTCATCGACATGCTGGGAATCGGACTTGCGGTGCCGGTATTGCCGGTGCTGGTCGGCCAATATGTCGAAGGCCGCGAATTGCAGGCGCATTGGTATGGCATCCTGGCGATGGTATTTGGCCTGTGCCAGTTCCTGTGCATGCCGCTGCTCGGTGCCTTATCAGACAAGGTTGGCCGCCGGCCGGTGATGTTGTATTCGATGGTGGGCATGGCGATTAATTTCTTCTCGACCGCGCTGGCGACCAGTTTGGCGATGCTCTTTATCGGGCGTGTCGTCGGCGGCTTGTCCTCGGCGAGCGTATCGGTGGCCAACGCCTATGCGTCGGATGTGAGTACGCCGGAGACGCGCGCGAAAGCGTTCGGCATGATCGGCGCGTGCTTCGGCATGGGGTTCATATTCGGCCCGGTCATCGGCGGGTTTCTGGGTAGCATCGATCTGCATTTGCCTTTTTATGTGGCGGGCGGATTGTGCCTCGCCAATTTCATTTTTGGCTATTTCTTTGTGCCGGAATCATTGACACGTGATCGCCGCAACCACTTTTCGTGGGCCAAGGCGAACCCGTTTACCGCCCTCGTCGGCCTGGCGCGACGCGTGGAGATTCGTGGACTGGTGGCGGTGTTTCCGCTGGCGAGCCTTGCGCAGATTCTGTTGCACACGACTTGGGTGCTGTACACCAATTTTCGCTTTGGCTGGGGACCATTTGAGAACGGTCTGTCGCTGTTTTGCGTGGGTATCACCGCGGCCGTGGTGCAGGCCGGACTGCTGGGGTGGCTCCTGAGGACGTTTGGCGAAGTGCGCCTGTCTCTGCTGGGGCTGATCTCCGGCGCGGTGGTCTATGCGCTATACGGGCTCGCCACACAAGGCTGGATGATGTACGTCTTCATCCTGGTGAACGTGCTGGCGTTCGGCGCCGGCCCGGCACTGCAGGGCATCGTGTCCAAGCAAACCGATCCCAAGGAGCAGGGCGCGGAAACCCCTGCGTTAAAACCCAACGCTAACCTCCACCGCCAATCCAACGACAAATGTCCGACAAAATCCTCATCCTCGATTTCGGTTCGCAAGTCACGCAGTTAATCGCGCGCCGCGTGCGTGAAGCCGGTGTGTATTGCGAGCTGCATCCGTTCGACATGTCCGACGAGGACATTTCGCCAGTTCAATCCACGCGGAATTATTCTGTCAGGCAGCCACGCCTCCGTTACCGAAGATGGCACCGCGCGCGCGCCGCAGGCGGTGTTCGAACTCGGCGTGCCGGTTCTGGGCATCTGTTACGGCATGCAGACCATGGCTGCACAGCTTGGCGGCACGGTCGAGACGGGACGGGTGCGTGAATTCGGTTACGCCGAAGTGCGCGCGCGGCCACTGAAATTGCTCGAAGACATTCAGGATCGCTCCAACGCGGAAGGTCACGGGTTGCTCGATTGTGGATGTCGCACGGCGACAAAGTCACGGAGTTGCCGCCGGATTCAAGGTGATTGCCTCGAACGACACGACGCCGCTGGCCGGCATGGCTGCGACGAAGCGCGTGGCTTCTATGCCGTCCAGTTCCACCTGAAGTGACGCACACCCGCCAGGGACGCGCGATCTATAACCGTTTCGTTCACGATATCTGCGGCTGTGACGGATCGTGGAACATGCCGGACCACGCGCCGCACGCGATCGCGCACATCCGCGAGCAGGTGGGCGCGAGGAGGTCATTCTCGGCCTGAGTGGGGGGTGGATTCGAGTGTCGCGGGCGCTGGTCCACCAGGCAATCGGCGATCAGCTCACCTGTGTGTTTGTCGATACCGGCCTGCTGCGTTTGAACGAGGGCGAACAGGTGATGGACATGTTCGGCAATCACATGCACATGAAGATCATTCATGTTGACGCGGCGGAGGAATTCTCAGCCAGCTGAAAGGCATCTCGACCCCGAACAGAAGCGCATGATCATCGGCCGCGTGTTCGTGTGGAAATCTTCCAGCGTATGGCGAAATTGCCGTCGGCCAAGTGGTTTTCGCCCAAGGCACCATCTATCCGACGTGATCGAAAGTGCTCTCGGCCAAAAACTAAGAAGCCCACACCATCAAGTCGCACCACAACGTCGGCGGCTTGCCCGAGTCGCTGCACCTGAAGCTGCTCAAACCCTTGCGCGAATTGTTCAAGGATGAAGTGCGTGAGCTGGGCGTGGCACTGGGCCCAAGCCGCGCGAGATGGTTTATCGCCATCCCTTCCCGGACCCCGATCCGCGTGCGTATTCTCGGCGAAGTCACGGGCGAGGCAGCCGATCCGCTGCGCCGCGCCGATGCCATTTTCATTGACGAGTTGCGCGCAACACTGGATGCGGACGGCGTCAGCTGGCATGACAATGTTGCGCAGGCGTTCGCGGTCTTCCCTGCCGGTGAAAAGTGTCGGCGTGATGAGACGGGCGTACTTACGAATATGTGGTGGCCCTGCGTGCGGTGCAGACCAACGATTTCATGACGGCG
>JADKJR010000037.1 GCA_016720925.1 Betaproteobacteria bacterium
ATCATCAGAAATCCCGCCGCAAGACAAGGTGCCCCAGGGTGCGGTCGCGCGTGTAGGCGCCCTGCGATTCGCGGGTGCGCGAAAGGTCCATGGTCATGATCAGCCGCCTGAAGCGCCACAGCGCCTTGAGCGATCCGGCCCTGCGTTCACGGGGTTCGAATCCGCCGCGATCGCGCTCGTAGTAGCCCGAGGCGGTCAACCGCAGCCCCGAGCCCGTAATGCCAACCGAACATCGGGTCGTAGCCCAGAAGGTCAACGTTTTGCAGGGCGTTTTCCGCTTGCACACGGGTACGCCGGGTGGCGGCACGGAAGCTGGCCTACCGTGATGGCAGAAAGTCGCCCTGAAAATAAACTTCGCCGGCCGTCCGCACGAAAGGGGCAATTGTCTCTCGGCGGTTTTCGCGCCCAAGGAAACCGCCCGCCAGGCTCCGGCCGAAATCCCAGGGAACGAGTATCGGCACGGGTCCCGAAAGCGTGCTTTTGACAACATTGAGTGGTGTCGATGGGTTCCCGAGGTCACGCGCGGCGCGGAATCGGCAAAGCGGAAATAGACGCTCAAGGATCGCGTCACGGCCCAGTTGAGATTGAGACCCCAGTCCCAGTTCGGTATTGGCGTAAGTGCCGCCAATATCGAATAAGTAATCGACGAGCACCGCCTCACCATCGAGGATGCTTCCAGAGAGCAGACTTTGCACGCGGGTCGAGTTCCCGATAATCGTCAACACGTAATCGATGCCTTCGATGAAGACCTGCGTGCGTGACGCATTTGTGACGACCACGCTGCCCGCTGTCACCCGTGCCTGCAGGAGCGCGGCCGGTGCTGTGCCATTCAACACAATGCGCTCGCCAACGATGGCGGTCTTGGCGCCACTCGCGGTTTGGGTGCGCTGGTCATAGCGTACTGAGTAGCTCATTTGGCCCAGTTCCCGATGGCAGCGCATGTTCGTAGCGCGCCGAGCCATCGATGCCTTGTGTGTGAGCCTGACTGCGGCGCGCGGGTATTGATGTTGCGCAGGCTGGCGCTCAGGCCCGAGTTCTTGCTGGCCGTCCAGGTCGCACCGACAATAGCGGAATTCACCTGCGTGGCGCGTTCATCCTGCCGGTTATCGCTGAAAAAATAGTTGGCAAAGGATTGCCATTTGCTCGAATGGACGCCGCGGTAGTTGAGCAGAAACCGAAAGTCGTCGAGCTTGGGCGTCTTGCCTTTCGTTCCAGCGAGAGTGTATTTTTGGGTGGAGTATGCAATGTTGTTGTTAGATCGTATTGCCGCTCTTTCCCCAACCTGAGATGGGTGTCGACGCGCTGAGGCTGTGCGAATCTGATGGGAGCTCTGGATCGGTAATTTGGAACTGCCGCTTGCCGATACCTGTTTCTGCGCGTTGTAACCGAAATGTGTAGTCCCAACATTCCACAAGGCACGGTCCAGTTTGAGCGACAGTCGATCAATACGGTTGTCCACGACACGTTCGACACTGCTGCCTTTGTCGTGCGTCCGGTTCGCCTCGAAGTAGACCGGCACCGGCGTCAACGGCGCCAGCAGCGAGAACGTCAGGCCGTATTTGTCGGATTGCTGTGAAACTTCGCCGGGACTCAATGACTGGGTCGGGTTGAGGTGATCATAGAACAGGGTGCCGCGCATTGGCTTGTCAGCAAACAGCGAGGCGAGAGCGGTGAAATTGTAAAGCGCCTTGTTCGATCGGTTCACCATGCCATCCGTCTGTACGCGCCCCAGCGAAAACACCGGTCCGCCGCCGATGTCCAGGGCAAGAAATTTGGGATGGTAAGATAGCTGTGCGACATCAGGAACGCTTCAAAGCGCAGCTCGGACTGCGACTGTCTTTGCCTAGGTGATGCGGGTCCCCCGAAGCTGGGCTCGCGTGTGGTGAATTCATCGGTATCGTAGCTGGTGGAAAAATAGCCATCGAAGCCGGTGAACCGGAATGACGTGATTTCCTGTGCGTGACACAGCGCTTGCGGCCCGCCAATCAGAATGACCGCCATGGCGAGCGTGTTTATCTTGAAACGCGTTCCAGACCGCAATGCGCGTGGGGAAACACAGGCCGACGCGTGTACCGGCGCCGCCAGGCTTGGCGGCAACGGCAAACATGCATGCTTCGTCGCGCGCCACACGGTCTAACGGGGCGCGGTATCGCGCGAGTAATCGGCGCCAGCCATGCGCCCGTAGCCGAACACGTCGATCTTGTTGGGAGCAACCTGGCTGGCAACGACGATGACGTACTCGATATTGAATTTTGGATCGGCGTAGCGTTTGAACAGTGCCACATTGTCGTAGTCGATCTTGATCCCCGCCGGCAGGCTGAGGCCTTCGCCCTTGTCAGGCTGTCCGAATGCCATCAGCAGGCGGCCATCGGCTTCAAAGGCCTGTATGTTCTGGAATGCCGCATCGCCCACATACATACGACCGGCGCGGTCGATGGCGATGCCCTTTGGCCGTGCGAACTTGCCGGGCGTGTCACCCACTTCACCGTAAACGCGCAATGATTTGCCGTCGGCGGTGAAGCGCTGCACGCGAAAATTACTGGTTTCCACGACAAAGACATCGCCGGTCGGGCCGATGGCGATATTGGTGGGGTGGAACAGTTCACCTTCCTTCGAGCCCGGTTTGCCGAACTTGAACAGCAATTTGCCGGTGTGCTTGTTCAATACCTGCACTTGGTGGTGAAGGATATCGACGACGTAAAGCCTGTCGCCGGCGATGGCCGTGTCGGTCGGCCGGAACTGGTCCTGCTCGCCATAGGCGCCCTTGTAACGATTTTCACGATCGTAAATGAGCACCTGGTTCTTGCCAGTGTCGGTGACATATTTGGTGCCGTCGGTATCGATGGTCACGTTGATCGGCAGCTTCATTTTTCCGCCGCCTGCCCCGGTGAACATGCTGAACTGTTGCTTGACGAGGTCGAAAATGGCGACACCGCCCGTCTTGCTGTCCACGGCATAAAGCCGGCCTTCGAAGAGTGCGACGCCGTAAATCTGCACCAGGCTCTGGCCTTTTTCCTCGCCGGCGACAAATTGCGCGAATTCACTGCGTTTGGCGGCGAAATCCCGCTCGCCGGTAAAGGTCACCAGATGCTGGAAACGCGGTGGATTGGGCGGAGGCGGGTAGAAAGTCACCGTTGGTCCTGCCGGCTTTTTCTCCTGCGGCGGCGCACTGGCGCAGCCCGCCAGCGCAGCGATGATCAAAATTGTGGCGAATGGCCAACACGGCAGTAGGCGACGCTGAGTCACGGTATCGAATCCTGTGAAAGTGTGGGAAACGGAAATGCCTGTTGCATCATTTGACTCCCGGGACGCCATCGAGGTGTCCGCAATGATTGTAAAGTAACTTCTTGAACGTTGGCTTGGATGTGCCTCGGCACGTAAATACCACCCGCAATCCATAAAAAAACTCTGTTGCATGATCCCCGATGGCAAGGGAGAATCGCCAACGAGGAAACCGGCAACAGAGTCATTACAGGACTGCTGTACTGCGGGTGCGCCGCAAACCTATGAACGCAACGCACTGTTCAACATTTGGACCCTTATCAACAAACTATTTGGCGTGGCAGGTTGTGCAAAGCGCGCTCGATGCCATCGAAACTTTGACAAGCTTTCCAGCCGCAGCCGTAAACGTGTTATGCACGTCGTGGCAGGATGCGCACTCCATTTTTCCACCGTACAACATGTTGCTGGCAATCGTGCCAACGCGGGTCTTGGTGCCGGACCCAATTGTCACCGCTGTCGTAATCGCATTCAGCGCGCCGTCGGCCGTCGCCAATGCGGCATCGTACGTGAAGCCGATCGGATGGTCGTTTGTGAGGTTGATGCCGAGATTATCCACGCCGGTGAGAAGCGTCGTTCCTGTTGTACCACCGAAACTATTCACCGCAACCGTGCCATCGTGGCAAGACAGGCAAAGTTTCGATGTCGATCCCGGCTGGGCAATCGTGGCGTTCGTGGTTGACGATGTGTATACGGTGTAAGTCGCGACCGAGTTCGCGTGGTTCCATAGCGGCGCATCCGCGATCACGGCCGTATTGTGCGGCGCGTGGCAGGCAACGCAAATTTGCCCGCCGGACCACGCCTGGCCAGCGAAATCATGCGCCGATCCGACGATGGTGCCGGCACTCGCTGCCAGTCCCGCCAGCGCCAGCGCGGCGCCCAACAAACTGCTTCCAATTACGCTTCTCATATTCATAGCCTTACTCCTTTTAAACCAGCTTGGTTAGAAATACAAAAACAGGTCCAAATTTTTATAGGCCAATTTCTCATTTTCTTTAGGCCTGACTTTTGACCCAGCGCAAACGATTTGAATATTTTGTGAAAAAGTTTTGCACACTGGTATTTGATCCATCGCAAAATGCCTGCTGGCTAGCTGGTCGAGCATTGCACTGTCGCTCTTTGATGCATCGCAAGCGATCCGCAATGGGTCACAACTGCGGTCATCAAGAAAATGAGTGCCAATTGATGATTGCACTCTGTGGAAAAGGTGAATTGCGTTTGTTGTCCCTCAAACTGCCTGACACGCGGAGAGGCATGCGCGACCAAGTGAATTCACCGGCGCGCGCACGAGGGGCGTCGCCGGTACAATGACCGGGATAGGGCGTCATGAAACACTGCATTTGACGTGCCAGAAGCAACGCGTGCAGGCGATTCATTGGTTGGCATAACAACAAGCAGAAAGGCAAGAAAAAAATGAGTGTTGAGGCAGACCAGGTCAGCTTCGATTTACCACCCCCTGCGCGCATTCCCGCGTATCTCGAGAAGACCTATTGGTGGGCCTACGTGCATCCCAAGGCGGTACGGTTTTTCGAGCGGCAATGGCTGGTGAATGCGATCCTGTGGGGCAATTTCTCCCGGTTGCGTGATGCCGCACTGGATGAACTTGGCCAGCACATTGAGGGACGCACCCTGCAGATTGCTTGCGTGTATGGCGATTTTTCGCCACGCGTGATGGGACGGCTCGCGCCAGGCGCTACGCTGGACGTGGTGGACGTGCTGCCAATCCAGCTCGACAACCTGCGCAAAAAACTCGCGCAAGACGCGCGCGTCACGCCGGTGTTGTGCGATTCCGCCGATCTCCGATTCGCCGATGCGACCTACGATCAGACCATCCTGTTTTTCCTGTTGCACGAGCAGCCCGAAGCAGTGCGCAGGCGGACGCTAAGCGAGGCGGTGCGGGTCACGCGGCCTGGCGGCAGGATTGTCATCGTCGACTATCACCTGCCGAAACGCTTTCATCCGCTGCGGTATCTGTTCCGGCCGGTGTTGCACGTGTTGGAGCCGTTCGCGCTTGATCTGTGGAATCACGATCTGACAACGTGGTTGCCGGAGACCATTCGCGCGGAGCAGATCCGGAAGGAAACCTCGTTTGGCGGGTTGTATCAGAAGGTGGTTATTACGGTTTGAGGCTCCATCGGGAACTTCAATTAACCTCATTTCCGTTCGCCCTGAGGTATCGAAGGGCGTTTCAGGCATTTTCGGCTTCGATACCTCACGAGCGGGGGGGTCCCCATCTCGTAGATCGCCATCTGGCGCCGCGTTTCATCCCCTGCGGCCGAGAATGACCCGCTTGCTATCCCGAAGTATCGACTACCAGCCGAGGCGAAGCAGGGCGTAGCCTGTCGCCAGCGTTCCGACCAGCGCGCCGCCATAGCAAATCAGTTTCGCGCCCAGGCCAGCGTGGATACCGATATCGTGCAGGGTGTGGAAAATCCGATGCACGCTGTGCCACAGGAACAGCGAGATGATCACGAACAGGAAGCCCTTGCCGGCCCAGTGTTGCGAGAACGCCAGCACATGCGAATAGCTCAACATGTCGCGCGACAAGAAAGTCCCTGACGGCGCGGCAATGCCGGTAATAAACACCAGAACGGCACCGATCAGCGCGGATACCATTCCACCCGCACCAAACAGGGCCCAGAAGATAGGAGCATTCGAGCGCTTCATGATGCCAACCTCGCGGCAATTGCAAAAACAATCAGGCTCGCGACAACCGTGACCGCCAGACCCGTGCGGGTGATGGTGGTTGCCTTCACGCGTTCGCCATTGACAAGCATCGGCGGCAGGGTGCGCGGCATGATGTGGAACCAGGTCCAGGTGTGGTACAGGAATCCGGCCAGCAGCACCACGTGAATCGCGATGGAAAGCGGACTCGTCAGGAACCCAAGCCATCGATTCCAGGCCGCTTCGCCCTGGCCCAGATAGATCAGGCTTGCGAGCAGAATAAGCGCGTAGGCGGCCACGAAAAATGCCGTGCCCTCATGCACCATATACTCGACAAAGAAGGGATTTTTACGCCACCAGCCGCCCATCGGCCTCAGGTAGGGTCGCCGTGCGCTCATTTTCCGGTCCCTTTCGGTGCGACAAAGCGCAGGAAATAGTCCTTGGCGCTGTCGGTCTTGTTGATGTTGACGGCGTTGGCCGGATCCACTTTCTTCGGACACACTTCGGAGCAGTAGCCGACTGCAGTGCAGTTGAATACACCTTCCTCGGCGTGGACCAGCGGCATGCGTTGTTCCTTGCCGCTGTCGCGCGAATCAAGGTTGTAACGATGCACCAGCGCCATCGCGCCGGGACCGATGAATTTCGAATTGAGGCCATATTGCGGGCAGGCCGCGTAGCACAGCAGGCAATTGATGCAGGAACTGAACTGCTCAAAAAGGTTCAGTTCCGCCGGCGTCTGCAGGTATTCGCCCTCGGTCAGTGCGCGTGGCTTTTCCGGGATGATGTAAGGCTTGATGCTTTCCAGCTTTTCGATGAAGTCATCCATGACGATGACGAGATCTCGCTCGATCGGAAAGTGCGCCAGCGCTTCCACACGCAGCTTGTTCGGGTAATAGTCGCGCAGGAATGTCTGGCAGCCCAGCTTCGGCACGCCGCCAATCATCATTCCGCAACTGCCGCATATCGCCATCCGGCATGACCAGCGAAACGACAGCGAGCCGTCCAGTTCATCCTTGATGTACTGCAGGCCTTGCAGCACCGACATGTCGTCGGTGAACGGCACGATGAACTCCTGAAGTACGGGCTCCTTGTCCGTCTCGGGCCGGTAGCGCAGGACTTCAATGGTGATCACTTTGGTGCTGGTATTCATACGCTCTTTCCTCCTGCTGCTGCCGCTTCGGCCTTTTCGGCTTTTTCGCCGGCCGCACCGTAGGCGCGAACCGCAGGCTGGGAATGGGTGATGTTCACCTTGCCGTAAGTAATGGCGGGCGTGTCCTCGCCCGCATACGTGGCAAGCGAGTGCTTGAGGTAATTGACGTCGTCACGCTCGGTATAGCCGTCCAGCCGCTGGTGTGCACCGCGCGATTCCTTGCGATGCATCGCCGAGACCGCCATGGCCTGCGCGACTTCGAGCTGGTAGCCGAGTTCAATCGCCAGCAGCCACTCGGTGTTAAAGACGCGAGACTTGTCTTCCACGTTCACATTCTTGAATCGCTCCCGCAACTCAGTGAGCTTGTGGCAGGTCCGCTGCATTTCATCACCCATGCGATAAATTCCGCAGCCGCGCTCCATGGTTTCCGCCATTTCGCGGCGCAACGTTGCGATGCGTTCCGTGCCCCTGCCTTTCGCTTCAGCCTTGTGCACGACGTTCATCGCGCGTTGCTGCGCGACGTCCGCCTGTTTGCAGCGTTGCCGTATTGCCGGGCGCGACGGATTTGGCGAATTTTGCCGCCTCTTCGCCGGCAACCTTGCCAAACACGCACAGCTCCGGCCAGCGAATGGATCCCCAACCGGTTGGCGCCGTGGATGCCTACGCTTGAGCACTCGCCGGCGGCGTACAAGCCGGGCAGGGGTGCCGCACAGTTTCCATCCACCGTAATGCCGCCCATCGTGTAGTGAACCGCAGGGCGAACCGGAATCGGTTCCTTGGCCGGATCGACGCCGAGGAATTCTTCGGCCAGTTCGTAAATTTGCGGCAAGCGCTCGCGCAGATATTTCTCGCCGAGGTGGCGTAAATCCAGATGCACCACCGAGCCGTGTATCCCTTCGATGGTGCGGCCTTTCTGTTGCTCGTACCAGAACGCCTGGCTCAGGCGATCACGCGGACCGAGTTCCATTGCCTTGTTGACCGGCTTGGGCTGCGCCGGGCCGAGGCCATAGTCTTGCAGGTACCGGTAGCCGTCCTTGTTGAGCAGAATCCGCCTTCACCGCGGCAGGCTTCGGTGAATAGCAATCCGGTGCCCGGCATGCAGGTGGGGTGGTATTGCACGAATTCCATGTCGCGTAACGGTACACCGTGGCGATACGCCAGCGCCATGCCGTCGCCGGTGACGATGCCACCGTTGGTATTCTCGCGAAACACCCGACCCGCGCCGCCGGTGGCGATGATGACCGATTTGGCTTCGACCAGGGTGAATTCACCGGTTGCGATGCCGATCGTCACGGCGCCTTGCACGCGACCTTCTTCGACCAACAGTTCAACGCAGAAATGCTCATCGAAACGCTTGATCGACGGATATTTAATCGAAGTCTGGAACAGGGTGTGCAGCATGTGAAAGCCGGTCTTGTCGGCGGCAAACCAGGTTCGCTCGATCTTCATGCCGCCGAAAGCACGCACATTGACGTGGCCGTCCGGGGTGCGGCTCCACGGGCAGCCCCAATGTTCCAGCTGCACCATTTCCTCGGCGCAATTCGCGACAAAATAATCGACCACGTCCTGTTCGCACAGCCAGTCGCCGCCCGCGACGGTATCGTGGAAAATGATGTTCCAGGGCTGTCATGCGCTTGCACCACGCCGGCTGAACCGCCTTCCGCCGCCACCGCGTGGCTGCGCATCAGAACGGAGATGAGTGCAATCTTCAAGTTCGGGTCGGATTCGGCAACCGCAATGGCCGCGCGCAACCCCGCTCCGCCCGCTCCGATAATTGCTACGTCCGCTTTGAATACTTCCACTAAGTCCCCCTTTTCTCGCAACTTGACATGCGGCTTGAGCCCAAGCCCCTGTTGATTTTGCAGGTTAGATCCATTTGCCACACAGAGGGGTTGGTAAGATCAAACGCGGTTGATTGGCGATGCCATTGTCGACTGGAAGGAATCGAACAATGTGGACGCTACCTCGTTCGGGCCCATAAAAGAAACAGGGACAGCGATTTGCTGTCCCTGAGTTTCGCGTTCCAGATTCGACCGACTGCCCGCCCGCTACAGCATAGCCCGTGCAATGCAGGCACCGTCTGGCGACTGCCTGCCACCAAATCCGTTTGTGCTTATTGCGCGAGAATCCACTGGACCAGATTCTTGATCTCCTTCGGATCCTTCGAGTCGACGATTTTGTGTTCTTCTTCCGTGCCGTCCTCAAATTTGCT
>JADKJR010000038.1 GCA_016720925.1 Betaproteobacteria bacterium
TGCGTCCGGTTCGCCCCTCGAAGTAGACCAGCAGCAGCGTCAACAGCGCCAGCAGGGAGAACGATCGACCGTATTGTCGGATTGCTGTGTGAAAACTTGGCAGGGACTCAGCCAGCTGGGTCGGGTTGGGATGATCATAGAACAGGGTGCCGGGCCCGGGCCCGTCAGCGACAGCGAGGCGGGCAGTGGGGGAATTGCCAAGCGCCTTGTTCGATCGGTTCACCACATCCCATCCGTCTGCCCTCTTTTGCCCAATTAGAAAAACACCAAGTGCCGCCCACGATGTCGGTGGCAAGAGTTTGGGGATGGTAAACATAAAGCTGCGCCAAACCATCGGGAACGCTTCAGAGCAGAGGCTCGGTTCCGCATCTGTCGTTGCACGTAGGATGCAGATGCCCTCCGAAACTGGGCTCGCGTGTGGTGAATTCACATCAATTATCTGTAGCTGGTGGAAAAATAATATGTCTTTGAAGCCGGTGAACCAGGACGACGTGGTTTCCTGTGCGTGACACGGCCCCGGCGACCGCAAATCGGGGCGAAAGCCCGCCATGGCGGGCGCGTAACATCTTGAGGCGCGATTTCAGACCGCAATGCGCGTCCGGAAACACCTGGGCCGGCGCGCGATATTGCCGAAGCGCTTCGCCGGCGCTTGGCGGCAACGGCAAAGGCGCCATCCTTCGTCCCGCGCCCCACGGTCTAACCAGGGCGCGGTATCGCTGTGGTGTGTTTTTTTTTCCAGCCAGGCACGCGTAACCGAACCCGCATCAGATCTTGTTGGGAGCAACACGGCTGGCAACGACTATGGCGATAATCTCGATATTGAATTTTGGATCGGCGTAGCGTTTGAACAGGTGCCACGTTGTCGTGAAGTGGATCTTGATCCCTGCCGGCGGGCTGAGGCCCTTCGCCCTTATCGGGTTGTCCGAATGTTCCATCATCGGGCGGCCATCGGCTTCAAAGGCCTGACATGTTCTGGGAATTCCGCCACTCCCACCACAGACAGACGACCGGTGGCGGCCTCGCTGGCGGTGCCCTCTGGCCGCGCGAACTTCGGCGTGTCCACCCGCTTCGACATAGACGACACACCGATTTGCCGTCCGGCGGTGAAGCGCTGTACGCGAAATTGCTGGTTTCCACGACAGACATCACCGATCGAGTGGCGACCGGTGGGGGGAACAGTTCACCTTCCTTCGAGCCCGGTTTGCCGAACTTGACGTAATTTGCCGGTGTGCTTGTTCAGCACATGCACTTGGTGGTGAAGGATGTCGACGGCGTGAGCCTCGCCGGCGATGACGGTAATCGGTCGGCCCGGAATTGGTCCTACTCGCCATGGGCGCCCTTGTACCGGTTGTCACGATCGTAAATGAGTACCTGGTTCTTGCCGGTGTCGGTGACGTGTTGGTGCAGTCGGTATCAATGGTTACGTTGATCAGCGGCTTCATTTTTCCGCCGCCGGACCGGTGAACATGCTGAACTGTTGCCCGGCGAGGTCGAAAATGGCGGCCCCGCCCTCTTGCTGTCCACGGCGTAGAGCCGGCCTTCGAAAGTGCGCGACACCGTAAATCTGCGCCAGACTCTGGCCTTTTTCCTCGCCGGCGGCGACAAATTGCGCGGATTCACTGCGTTTGGCGGCAATCCACGTTCGCCGGTAAGGTCACCAGATGCTGGAAACGCGAAGTGGATTAGGCGGAGGCGGGTGAAAGTCACCGTTGAGGTCCTGCCGGTTTTTCTCTGCGGCGGCGCGCCCGCGCGACCGCCAGCCTGGCAATGATCAAATTTTAGCGAAAGATATGGCCTGCCACGGCGGTAGGCGAACTCAAAGGTCACGAGTATCGATTCCTGTGAAAGTGTGGAAAACGATACCTGTTACGCCGTAAGCTCCCAGGACGCCATCAAGGCGCCCGCATGATTAATAAATCTTCTACATGCGGTCGTCCATGCCCGATGACAGGCAAGTCGGCTACCATCAAAAAAAACTCTTTTGCATGATCCCACGATGGCAAGGGAGATCACCAACGAGGGAAACCAGCAACGGAGGTCATTACAAGACTGCTGGCCACTGCAGGGTGCGCCGCAAACCCACTGAACACGCAACGCACTGTTCAACGTTTGGAACCTTACCAACAAGCTAATTGGCGCTGGCAGGTTTGCATACCGAGCTCGATGCCATCAGGGAGCTTTGACAAGCTTTCCAGCCGCGGCCGCCGAAACGTGTTATACGTCGTGGCAGGATGCGCGCACTCCATTTTTCCACCGTGCGACATATTGCTGGCAATCTGCCAACGCGGGTCTGTGCCGGACCCAATTGTCACCACTGGCATCGTAATCGCATTCAGCGCCGTCAGCCGTCGCCAATGCGGCGTCGCCACGTAAACCCGATCAGATGGTCGTTTGTGAGGTTGATACCGAGATTATCCGCCGGTGAGAAGCGTCGTTCCTGTTGCCACCGCCGAAACTATTCCACCGCAACCGTGCCATCCACGGGGCAGGAAGGCAAAGTTTCGATCTTCGATCCATCTGGGCAATCTGGAGTTCGTGGTTGACGATGTATATACGGTGTAAGTCGCGACAAAGTTCGCGTGGTTCCGTAGCGGCGCGTCCGCGATCGGCCCGTATTAGTGCGGCGCGTGGCGAGACAACGCAAATTTGCCCGCCGGACCACGCGGCCACCGGGAAATCATGCGCCGATCCAACGGTGGTGCCGGCACTCGATGCCAGTCCCGCCAGCGCCAGCGCGGCGCCCAACAAACTGCTTCAATTGCGCTTCTCCATATTCATTGCCTTACTCTTATAAGACGCTTGGTTGAAATGCACAAACAGGTCCAAATTTTTATAGGCCAATTCTCATTTTCTTAGGCCTGACTTTTTGACCGGCGCCGACGATTTGAATATTTTGTGAAAAGTTTTGCACTGGTATTTGATCCATCACAAAACTGCCTGCTGGTTAGCTGGACGAGCATTGCACTGTCGCTCTTTGATGCATCGCAAGCGATCCGCAATGGAGTCACAACTTGGGGTCATCAAGAAAATAGGTGCCAATTGATGATTGCACTCTGTGGAAAAAGTGGTGCGTTTGTTGTCCCTCAAACTGCCTGACACGCGGAGAGGCATGCGCGACCAAGTAAGATTCCTGGCACGCGCGAGGCGTCGCACGGTACAATGTAAGGATAGGGCGTCATGAGAACACTGCAGCTGACGTTACCGGAAGCAACGCGTGCAGGCGTTCATTGGTTGGCGCAACAACAGGCAGAAGCCAAGAAAAATATGAGTGTTGGGGCAGTCAAGGTCAGCTTCGATTTACCGCCCCCCGCGCGTCCCGCGCATCTAGAGAAGACCTATCGGTGGGCCTACGTGTCCGCGAAGACGGTGAAGATTTTCGAACGGCAATGGTTGGTGAATGCACGATCCTGCGAGGAATCTCTCCCCTCGGTTGCGCGACGCCACGCTGGATGAACTTAGCCAACACATTCGAGGACGCCACCCCTGCAGATTGCTTGCGTGTATGGCGATTTTCCTCGCGGCGTGATGGGACGGCTCGCGCGAGGCGCTACGCTGGACGTGGTGGACGTGCTGCCAATCCAGCTCGACAACCTGCGCAAAAAACTCGCGCAAGACGCGCGCGTCACGCCGGTGTTGTGCGATTCTGCCGATCTCCGATTCGCCGATGCGACCTACGATCAGACCATCCTGTTTTTCCTGTTGCACGAGCAGCCCGAAGCAGTGCGCAGGCGGACACTAAGCGAGGCGGTGCGGGTCACGCGGCCTGGCGGCAGGATTGTCATCGTCGACAAATATCACTAGCCGAAACGCTTTCATCCGCTGCGGTATCTGTTCCAGCCGGTGTTGCACGTGCTGGAGCCGTTCGCGCTGGACCTGTGGAATCACGACCTGACAACGTGGTTGCCGGACACAATTCGCCCCGAGCAGCTCCGGAAGGAAACCTCGTTTGGCGGGTTGTATCAGAAGGTAGTCATCACGGTTTGAGACCCGCCCCAAACTTCCGTAGATCGCCATCTGGCGGGGCGTTTCAGGCATTTTCGGCCGAAAAGTCCCGCCAGTGCTGGGGTTTAATCCCCGGACACGGCGGCTCAGAATGATCCGCCTCTAATCCTGAGGTGTTGACTACCAGCCGAGGCGAAGCAGGGCGTAGCCTGTCGCCAGCGTTCCGACCAGCGCGCCGCCGTAGCAAATCAGTTTGGCGCCGAGGCCGGCGTGGATGCCGATATCGTGCAGGGTGTGGAAAATCCGGTGCACGCTGTGCCACAGGAACAGCGAAATGATCACGAACAGGAAGCCTTTGCCGGCCCAGTTCTGCGAGAACGCCAGCACCTGCGAATAGCTCAACATGTCGCGCGACAAGAAAGTCCCCTAGGCGCGGCAATGCCGGTAATAAACACCAGCACGGCGCCGATCAGTGCGGACAGCATCCGCCCGCGCCAAACAGGGCCCAGAAGATGGGAGCATTCGAGCGTTTCATGATGCCAACCTCGCGGCAACTAGCAAAAACAGCAGGCTCGCGCAACGGTGCGGCAAGGCCGGTACGGGTGATGGTGGTCGCCTTCACGCGTTCGCCACCGATCAGCATCGGCGGCAGCGTGCGCGGCATGATGTTGAACCAGGTCCAGGTGTGATACAGGAATCCAGCCAGCAGCACCACGTGCAGCACAATGGAAAGCGGGCTCGTCAGGAACCCCAGCCACCTGTTCCATGCCGCCTCGCCTCGGCCAGCGCAATCACGCCCTGCAGCAGGATGAGCGCGTAGGCGGCGACAAAAAATGCCGTGCCCTCATGCACCATGTACTCGACAAAGAAGGGGTTCTTTCGCCACCAGCCGCCCATCGGCCTCAGGTAGGGTCGCCGCGCGCTCATTTTCCGGTCCCTTTCGGTGCGACGAAGCGCAGGAAATAATCCTTGGCGCTCTCGGTCTTGTTGATGTTGACGGCATTGGCCGGATCGACGTTCTTCGGACACACCTCGGAGCAGTAGCCGACCGCGGTGCAGTTGAACACGCCCTCCTCGGCATGCACCAGCGGCATCCGCTGTTCCTTGCCGCTGTCGCGCGAATCGAGGTTGTAGCGATGCAGCAGCGCCATCGCGCCGGGACCGATGAATTTCGAATTGAGGCCGTACTGCGGGCAGGCGGCGTAGCACAGCATGCAATTGATGCAGGAACTGAATTGCTCAAACGTCCAGCTCCGCGGGCGTCTGCAGGTATTCGCCCTCGGCCAGCGCGCGTGGCTTTTCCGGGATGATGTAGGGCTTGATGCTTTCCAGCTTCTGGATGAAGTCATCCAGGACGATGACCAGATCGCGCTCGATCGGAAAATGCGCCAGCGCTTCGACGCGCACGGTGTTCGGGTAAAGATCGCGCAGGAAAGGTCTGGCAGCTCAGTTTTGGCACGCCGCCGATCATCATGCCGCAACTGCCGCAGATGGCCATGCGACAGGACCAGCGAAAGGACAGCGAGCCATCGAGTTCATCCTTGATGTACTGCAGGCCTTGCAGCACCGACATGTCGTCGGTAAACGGCACGATGAAGTCCTGATGGACGGGCTCCTTGTCCTTCTCCGGCCGGTAGCGCAGGACTTCAATGCTGATGTTCCTGGTCACGGCATTCATGCCTTTCGCCTCTGCTGCCGCTTCGGCTTTTCGCCCGCCGGCGCCCGTAGGCGCGAACCGCAGGCTGGGAATGGGTGATCTTCACCTCGCCGTAACTAATCACCGGCGTGTCCTGGCCGGGCATACGTCGCCAGCGAGTGCTTGAGGTAATTGACGTCGTCGCGCTCCGTATAGCCATCCAGGCGCTGGTGTGCGCCCGCGCGATTCCTTGCGATGCAGCGCCGAAACCGCCATGGCCTGCGCGACTTCGAGCTGGTAGCCGAGTTCAATCGCCAGCAGCCACTCGGTATTAAACACGCTAGACTTGTCTTCCACCTTGACATTCTTGAATCGCTCGCGCAATTCGCCAGCTTGTCGCAGGTCCGCTGCATTTCATCACCCATGCGATAGATGCCGCAGCCGCGCTCCATGGTTTCCGCCATTTCGCGCCGCAACGAAATGCGCGTTCGGTGCCTTGCCTTGCCTTCAGCCTTCACCACGTTGAGCGCGCGTTGCTGCGCGATGTCTGCCTGTTTCCGCAGCGTGGCGTGTTGCCGGGCGCCACGGATTTGGCGAATTTTGCCGCTTGCTCGCCGGCCACCTTGCCGAACACGCACAGCTCGGCCAGCGAATTCGAGCCCAGCCGGTTGGCGCCATGGATGCCGACGCTGGAACACTCGCCGGCAGCATAGAGGCCGGGCAGCGGCGCGGCGCAATTGCCGTCGACCGTGATGCCGCCCATCGTGTAGTGCACCGCGGGACGGACCGGAATCGGCGTCTGTGCCGGATCAACGCCGAGGAACTCCTCGGCCAGTTCGTAAATCTGCGGCAGGCGCTCACGCAGGTATTTTTCGCCGAGGTGGCGCAGATCCAGATGCACCACCGAGCCGTGAATGCCCTCGATGGTGCGGCCCTTCTGCTGCTCGTACCAGAACGCCTGGCTCAGGCGATCGCGCGGACCGAGTTCCATCGCCTTGTTGACCGGCTTCGGCATCGCCGGGCCCGAGGCCATAGTCCTGCAGATAGCGATAGCCGTCCTTGTTGACCAGGAATCCGCCTTCGCCGCGGCAGGCCTCGGTGAACAGCAGGCCGGTGCCCGGCATGCAGGTCGGGTGGTATTGCACGAATTCCATGTCGCGCAGCGGCACGCCGTGGCGATAGGCCAGCGCCATGCCGTCGCCGGTGACGATGCCGCCGTTGGTGTTCTCGCGGAACACGCGGCCGGCGCCGCCGGTGGCGATGATCACCGACTTGGCTTCGATCAGGGTGAATTCGCCGGACGCAATCTCGATCGCCAGCACGCCCTGTACGCGGCCATCCTCCACCAGCAGTTCGACGCAGAAATGTTCGTCGAAACGCTTGATCGACGGGTACTTGATCGAGGTCTGGAACAGCGTGTGCAGCATGTGGAAGCCGGACTTGTCCGCGGCAAACCAGGTGCGCTCGATCTTCATGCCGCCGAAGGCGCGCACGTTGATGTGACCATCGGGTTTGCGGCTCCACGGGCAGCCCCAATGCTCAAGCTGCACCATTTCCTCGGCGCAATTCGCAACAAAATAATCGACGACATCCTGTTCGCACAGCCAGTCGCCACCGGCGACGGTATCGTGAAAATGATGTTCCAGGCTGTCATGCGCCTGCACCACACCGGCCGAACCGCCTTCCGCCGCCACCGTGTGGCTGCGCATCGGATAGACCTGGAGATGAGCGCAATCTTCAAGTTCGGGTCGGATTCGGCAACCGCAATGGCCGCGCGCAATCCCGCTCCGCCTGCTCCAATAATTGCTACATCCGCCTTGAATACTTCCACAAGTCCCCTTTTCACGGCTTGAACGCGGCTTGAGCCAAGCCCCTTTTGAATTTGCAGGTTAGATCATTGCCGCGCACGGGGTTGATACAGATCAAACTTTTGTGCTCTTCTTCCGTGCCGTCCTCAAACTTCACCTTGGGTGCCTTGGTGATGTTGTCGATCAGCTTGGCTTCAGCGTCGGTCTTGCCTTTCCACTTCGACGCGGACTTTTTGATAAGAGGGCCCTTTTTTTGCCTTGTCAATCGCGTGGCATTTCATGCAGCCACTCTTCTTGGCCAGGGCTTGTGCGGCGTCGGCATCGGCGGCTACAGCAGGGGTTGCACTATAACAATACAAAATACAATAAAACTTCGTTTGATCCACATCAAGAGCGATCTTAATTTGATCGGCATCATTGCACACGGCGCGTTAAAAGCTGCAGTCGACCTGACTTGCTATTTATTGCCGCCTGAATCCGCTTTTTAAGGGCTTGTCGCGAATAGCGCGCGTGAACTGCAAAGGGAAAAATACAAAATGTCTGCCAAACACTCTGCTCGCTGGTTGATCGCCGTATTCGCCTGCCTGGCCTGGAATATGCTGGCGCCTGCCGCCGCGGCACCGGTCGTGACCCCGCTGGCGGCGCCTGCGGGCGCCACCAAGCTGGACAACGCGACCTGCCAAACCTGCCATGACGGCAGCAAGAGCGATGTCTCGACCACCGACGCGAAGGGCAAGAAACGCGCGCTGCACAGTGTAAGCAATGACAAGATGGCAAAGAGCGTGCATGCGAAAATGCAATGCGTCGATTGTCACAAGGACATCACCGACAACGTCAGCCCGCATGCGAAAGGCACAGTCGCCAAAGCCGATTGCCTCCAGTGCCATCAGGCGCTCTGGGAAACGGTCAAGAAGGAAAACAAGACCGCGGAGCAGCCCGGCCTTGGCCGCGTGGCATCGCAGATCGACGCACAGAAACTTTCGATTCATGCGAAGGCGAGCAAGGATGACCCGACGCAGACCAACGCGACGTGTTCAGGCTGCCACGACTCGCACGCAATCATCCCCCACAAGATCGGAACGCCGGAACATGCCGCATGGCGCCTGGCGGTGCCAGCCGCATGCGGCACCTGCCACGAAGAGCACCTGGAGGAATACTCCAGGTCAATTCATGGCAAAGCGGTCGTCGACAAGAAGGACCCCAAGGCCGCGATCTGCACCGATTGCCACAATGTGCATGGGCGTTGATCAGACCTCCAAAGACGCAGCCAAACAAGGCATGGTCGCCGCGTGCAGCAATTGCCACAAGGAAAATGCCAAATCCTATCGTGACACGTATCACGGGCAGATCACGACGCTCGGATACACCAATGCCGCGATGTGTTTCAGCTGTCACGGCAGTCATGATCTGCGTTCGCCGAAAGATCCGAAATCAAAAGTCCATCCGGACAATCGCCTGAAGACCTGCCAGAAGTGCCACAAGGACGCGACGGCGGGCTTTGTCACCTATGAGCCGCATGGCAACGCCCACGATTTCAAGCGCTATCCGCAAATCTGGCTCACCACGCATGGCATGATCGGGCTGCTGCTTGGCACGTTTGCGTTCTTCTGGGTACATGTGATCCTCTGGTTGTATCGCGAAATCCAGGATCGCAAACAAGGCAAGACCCGTCCGCACGTGCAGGTCGACATGCTGAATATTCCGGCGGGGAAACAGTTCCAGCGTTTCGGACCCTGGTGGAGATTGGGGCACCTGCTGTTTGCGGTAAGCCTGATGATCCTGACCTTGACCGGCATGACACTGATGTACGCCGGCAGTTCGTGGGCACCGGTGGTCATGCAGATGCTTGGCGGGCCAAAGGTCGCGGCTATTATTCACCGCGTCAACGCAGTGATATTTGCCGGCATATTTGTCATACACCTGATTTACATCGTGATTCGCCTCGCCAGAAGCTGGCGTACGTTCAAGATATTCGGGCCGGATTCGCTCGTACCCGGCCCGCAGGATCTTTTCGACGTGATTGCCATGTTCAAATGGTTCTTTGGCCTGGCGCCGCGCCCGGTGTTCGATCGCTGGACCTACTGGGAAAAGTTCGACTACTGGGCACCATTCTGGGGGGTCGCGATCGTGGGCTTCAGCGGCATGATCATGTGGTTCCCCAACCAGACTGCTTCGTTCCTGCCGGGCTGGGTGTTTAACGTGGCGGTTATTACGCACGGCGAGGAAGCGTTCCTGGCGGCGGTATTCCTGTTTACTGTCCACTTCTTCAACAATCACTTCCGCCCAGAGAAATTCCCGCTGGACACGATCATGTTTACCGGCGCCATGACGCTGGAGCACTTCGCCCGCGATCACACGCTGCACTACAAGCGGTTGGTTGAGAGCGGTGAGCTGCACAAATATCTGGTGGATGAGCCGTCGAAACCGATGAAATTGGGCTCGAAGATACTTGGCTTTACGCTGATTGCCTTCGGATTGACCTTGCTGGTGCTGATCGCAAACGGGTTCATCGGAAGTCTGGGGTAAAGCTTTCGGCATAGAGGCAGCAGAAGCACGCGGGCTGTCTGCGCGCGTGAAGAAAGAGAATTCCTCCGGCGAAAGATCGCTGCATGATTCGCCGGGGGAGCAATGCCATGGATTGATATTCATGGCGTTGATTTGCGGATGATGTACTCACAGGCGCCGAAGCAGAATCAGTTCCGTATATGCGGATCGACCTGGTAAATGTTCCAACAAAATCTTAGACTAAAAGTCGGCCTGTATCTGGCTATCGCGCTGTCACCTGCGATGGTTCTGTTCCCTTTTCTCATCGTCAAGCACCAGCAGGAGCACCTGCAGGATGAGATTGCCGCGCACGTCACCCAAATCGCTGAAGTGGTGGTTAGAAGTACCCGTCATACGATGCTGTTGAACAAGCGCGACATCGCTGACAAAATCATTCAGGATATCGGCAAACAGCGGGGCATCGAGCGTCTCCGGGTGATGAACAAGGACGGCACCATCATCCATTCCAACCGGTCCGCGGAGATCGGGTTTTCGGTCGATCAGCAGGCAATGCCTTGCGTTCAGTGCCATCAGACCAGCAAACCACTGGCGCATGTACCCGATGACAAGCGTTGGCGATTAAGCAAGGCCAGGGAAGGGCACCGGTCGCTTGACACGATGGCAGTTATACGAAATGAGCCGACATGTTCATCCGCATCCTGTCATGAACATTCGGCCAGCCAATCCGTACTTGGCATTGTCGAGATCGCCTATTCCCTCGATGAAATTGACCGGTCATTGGAGAAGCACGGCCTGGTTCTTGCCGGCATTACGCTTGGAATCATCCTGCTGGTCGCGGCCAGCGTCGGCGCCCTGCTTCAGCGCCTGATTTATCGTCCGCTGAATGACCTCGAATCCGGCGCTGGAAGGATCGCGCTCGGCGACCTCGACCACACGATTCCCAAGCGCAGCAATGATGAATTCGGTCGGGTCGCGAGTTCAATGAATCAAATGACCACGGCGCTGAAGAAATCGCACGCGGAGCTGCAGGAGTTGATACAAACGCTGGAGTCGAAAGTGGAAGAACGAACGCAGGAGCTTCTGATCGCCGAGGCCGAAGTTGCGCAGGGAGAAAAGCTGGCCTCCGTCGGAATGCTGGCTTCCGGGATTGCCCATGAATTGAACAATCCGCTGACCGGTGTGCTGACATTTACGTCACTGTTACGCAAGAAGATGGCGGACGGCAGTCAGGATGCGGAGGATCTGGACCTGGTCATTCGCGAGACCAAGCGTTGCGCAAGCATCATCAGGCGGCTTCTCGATTTCGCGCGGGAAAAAGTGCCCGTAAAAGGACATTTCAGCCTCAATCAACTGATCGAGGATACGGTACGTTTTGTCGATCGACCCGCATCATTGCAGAATATCCAGATCACGATGGCCCTCGATCCCGGCCTGCCGCAAGTTTGGGGTGACGCCGACCTCATCAAGCAAGTGGTATTGAACATTCTGGTCAACGCACAGCAAGCCATCGAGGGCACCGGAACCGTCAGGGTTGAGAGTCACTACATTACCAACCCGCCGCCAAAACCTGGCGTCAATACAGTGCCGATCGCGGAAATTGCCATCACCGACAATGGCTGCGGAATTCCTGAGGCCAACTTGCAACGGATTTTTGACCCGTTCTTTACATCGAAGGAAGTGGGCAAGGGGACAGGGCTGGGCTTATCCGTCAGCTATGGCATCGTCAAAGCCCATGGCGGCAGGATCACGGTCGAAAGCACGCTGGGTGTGGGGACCACTTTTCGCATCCTGCTTCCGATAACATCACCCTTTAATGAAACCGAACACAACGCAAGTGAAAGTGCCGAATGAGCGCCAGGATTCTGATCGTTGACGACGAGGAAATAGTCATCCGGAGTTGCGTGCGCATCCTCGCCGATGACAGCCATATCGTCGATTCCGTCGAGGACGGCTGGGAGGCGCTGAGAAAGGTCGACGACACCCATTACGACGTTATTGTTCTCGATATCATGATGCCCAAGATCGATGGACTTGAGGTCTTGCAACATGTGAAGGAGAGGCATCCGGACACCGATGTCATCATGATGACCGGGCTATCGCAGGTGCAAACAGCCGTGAAGGCGATGAAGCTCGGCGCGTTTGATTACTTGTCCAAGCCTTTTGATCCCGATCAGCTCAAGCACGTGGTGGATCGGGCGCTGGAGCGGCAGCGCTTGCTGAAGGAAAATCGCAGCCTCAAAAGCGAAGTCAGTTCCAAGTATCGATTCGAGAACATCATCGGCTCCAGTCCGCCGATGCAGAACGTCTTTGGCCTGATCGCAAAGTGCGCGCCGACCAACACCACGGTGCTGATCACGGGCGAGAGCGGCACCGGCAAGGAAATGATTGCGCGGGCGATCCATTACAACAGCCTGCGAAAGGATCAGCCATTTGTCACGGTCGACTGCAACACGCTCAGTGAAAATCTGCTGGAAAGTGAATTGTTCGGTCACACCAAGGGTTCATTTACCGGTGCGGTCGCCAACAAGCGTGGCATGTTCGAGATCGCCAATAACGGCACCCTTTTCCTCGATGAATTCGGCAATATTCCGCTATCCACGCAGGCGAAGTTGCTGCGCGTGATCCAGGAACGGGAATTCCGGGCGGTGGGAAGTACCACTGTCCAAAAAACCAATGTGAGACTGGTCGCCGCGACCAACAAGGATCTCAAGGCGCTCGTCGCTGACGGCACGTTCCGCGAAGATCTCTATTACCGCATCAATGTCTTCCCCATCCATTCGCCCGCCCTGAGGGAGCGTCGCGACGATATTCCTGCGCTGGCGTTTCACTTCCTCAAGCTGTTTTGCGCCGAGCTCGAAAAACCGATGGCGGAAATTTCCGAAGGAGCCATGAGCCTGCTCACAAATTACGACTGGCCGGGTAACGTGCGGGAACTTGAAAACACCATTCAGCGGGCCGTGATCCTGACGTCAGACAATGTCATCCGCCAAGCCCATTTGGCAAACATAATCGATACGTCGCCACGTCTGGATCTGGAAGTGCCGAGAACCAGCGAGGACCTCAAGCGAATCAAGAAAATCGCCCGGGAAAAATCGGTGGAAGAGGTCGAGAAGTTGTTCATTCAGGAGACGCTGAAACGGAATGCGTCAAACGTGACCCGCAGCGCGGAAGAAACCGGCATGCAGCGCGCGAATTTTCAGGCGCTCATGAAGAAGTACAACATCCGGGTCCGCGATACGGAATACGATTCGGGTGAGGCAGAGTCTTCCTGAACGAGCGCGACAGCGCGAAACTCGCGATGCGCCGCAAGAAGTAGCACCGTCACCCCAGCGAAGCCACCGTGTCAAGTGTGGTCGGCTTCATGCTTGTCTTCCACTTCCTCATACCCCGTAATCATTGCCTTGAAATGGGCGGTCGGCGTGTGGCCAAGGCTGGCCAGGTAGATATGCACGATGATGAATCCGCTGAAAAAGATGAATATCAGCATGTGCACCGTATCCACGACACGCAACCCGCCGAACATTTCCACCATGGATGTAAAGCGCGCGACATCCCAGAGCAGCACGCCGGTGAAAAACTGTACCGGCACGAGCACCATCATGATGATTTGGTACATATTGCTTTGCAGGGGATTGAATTTGCGATACACGCTGACGTGGTGTGGGTTGGGGTCGCCCCTGAAGATGCCGTAACCATAAAACTGCATTTGCCGGAATGTCGCGCGAAAATACTTGGTCGGGCTAAGTTCGGGGTGATAGACCTTGATCTTGTCCGAGAACAGATAAAAAGTCAGCCACACAAAAAAGTTCGCGGTCAGGAAGAAGCCGCACCAGCTGTGAACGACGACAGCAGTCTTGAACGACATGAAATCGATCTGGCCGACATACCGGATCTGTACACCGGTGGCAATCAATACCAGAAAACCGATCGCATTGATCCAGTGCCAGACCCTGACGGCAAGCGGATGGATATAAATTTTTTGCATGACTTTCTCCTGCTATTCGGGTTTACCGTCACGATCGGAATGATCGCCGGGGAGTGGCTGGACCGGATGCTGGCCGGTGGCAGCTGATACGGCAGCGTTTATCTCGGCGGCACGTCTTTCGCGAAATCCTTTGAACAAGCGCTTGACCGTCATGTGCGCGAGTGGCCCGGCGATGCTACCCAGCAACACCATGATCAACAACGTATCCAGCAGCTTGATGCGGGTGCTGCCGATGACATAAAACCCGCGGATTGACTCAACGGATAGCAGCGAATTCAGGACTTCCTTCTGGACACCGTGTCGCAACGGCCTGCCATCCGGTCCGGCTATCGTCAGGGTAACGCTTTGGAATGGTTCAGCGCCCGCCTGATGACAGAATTTGCAGTCCTTGATCGCTTTGGATTTTTCGCTCAGCTGATGCGCTTCCACGCCGCTTTTTACTTCAAGCCGGCCACGCAAGACGGTCTTTCCTTCACCGCCATCCTGGTTGAATTCCTTTAGGAGGCTCCACAGCGCCCGCTCATCCAGCCCGGCATTTTTTGCGTCGGCGGCGTGGGTCCGTTTTTCAAACAGCGGTACGCCGGATTTCTCGGACAATTGATGATGCTTCGCACCCTCGCCATCATAGAGTCTCAGGTTCACGCGCCGTTGCGCATCCGGCGCATGGCAGACCGGGCACGAGATGGACTCAAAGTGCAGTTCTGATTTCGGCAGCCAGTCCTGATGCTCCTTGACCGCATTTTTGTGGCATGTAAGACACGCATCCTTGATACCCGCACCAAGCGATGCCGCCTTCACGTTATGGGCCTTGTGGCAGTCGGCGCACAGGGGCGCGGCCTTGCCCTTGGCAACACGCTCGAGACCGTGCACATCCTTTGAGTAGGCTTTGAATATATCGCCGTGACAATTGGCGCAGGGTGTGTCCGCGATCGGCGCGGGTATTTTCCAGGAACGAACCGTATGCGGATTGTGGCAGTCCGCGCACATCGGCGCTTTCTTGTTGCCGCCTTTTATGAGTGCCGCGTGGACGCTGTCGTCATACTCCTTGAATTTCTGCTTGTGGCAGTCGCGGCAGGATTCGCGCATGGACGTGGCGAATTCGCGCTTGCTCTTGGTAACGGTCTTTTCCTTGCCGTGGGTCTTGGCGTCGATGTCGGTGTGGCAGTCCTCGCAGTTGGTCTCGTTGTGCATCGACTCGCCATAAGCCTTGGTGGAGATCTGCAAGGAAAGTGTCTCGCCGCTCTCGAGCTTTTTTTCGAGGCCAACTTTGTCGTGACATTTCAGGCACGACTCGCTTTCTTTCGACAAATCTCCTGCGCTGGCGGGCGCGGGGGCGCCCAAAACGAAAATAGCCAGGCTGGCCAACCCGGCGAGAATCAGTTGCCTTGTGCGTGGCAAGAGTGCCACCTGGCCTGTGTTGCAGGCACTTTTCATTGTGGATTCCCTTTGTTTGCGGACATGCGGGTCAAAAAAACAATCGGGGAAGGCAGCCTTCCCCGATGTTGTTCACCTCATTCTGGCGATTACAGGTAGCGCGGCTTTTGTGATTCTCTACCTGTTTTTCCGCACGGTGTTGATCTACCTCATACCGCCCGCACTTTCATCATCAGTCCCTTGACCGCAAACCAGGCCAGCATGGCCGCGCCGATGATCGGGAACAGGATGATAAAGGCCAACCCGACGAACGGTGCCGCAACGAACTTGCCGACATTCTTCAGGAAAGTGAGCGCACGTCCTGCCGCCGGCACCTTCTTGACCAGCGCCTTGACCGCCATGCTCGTCACAATACCGATCCCGACGAAGGGAAGCATCACCGCATAGAGCAAGCCAATGAACGGCGCCAGCATGAACAGGGCGATGTTCTTCAACAGGTTTTCCTTGACCACCGCCCTGATTTCCACCGCTTCTGCCGGTGCCGCGACGACCGGTTCGACGGCCGGTTCAAATGCCACCGGTTCCGTTGCCCGCATCGCGTTCAACGCACTTTCTTCAATCATTTCCGGCGACAACGGTTTTTGCAGGAAAGCCGACACCCCCGCCGCCCGGGCGCGGGCTTCATTGGCCGCCGTGCCATAACCGGTCACGATCACCACCGGCGTCCAGGGGGTCCTGGCTTTGACGCGTTCGGCCAGCTCCAGGCCATCCATGCCCGGCATGCGGATATCGGTAAAGACGGCGTCGTAGCCACCTTCCTGCAGCTTGGTCAGGGCTTCCTGCGCGTTTTGCGCGGTGATGACCACATAACCTTTGTTTGACAGCACACGGTTGAAACTTTTTCCAACCACCGGGTCGTCATCGACAACCAGCACTTTATGATTTGCACGCATGATGTTTCTCCTTCATTTGACTGGCTCAGTGCGCAAGATTGCGACGAGTCTTAACTTGATTCTTGAATTGATTCTTTCGTGGATTCCTATTGAAGCCCGGCACCCTGATTCGACCGGTCACAGCGCAGCGCCCAGCGTTTATGCAGCATCGCTCCGTTGGCGGCGTTGATCACATCGTCCGGACCGACCGGTTTGGCGAGGTAGTCGTAGGCGCCCAGCGTGACCGCTTCCTTGGCCGCGTCCACCGCCGGATAGCCGGTGATGATGATGACTTCGCTGTCGGGCCATTTTTGCTTGATGGTTTTGAGCACCGCCATGCCGTCCATTCCCGGCATCCGTACATCGAGCAGCACGACATCGAACGGTTGTTGTTCCATCCTCCGCAGTGCATCGTTGCCATTGGTGACCGCTTCGACGTTGCTGTGTGCACCCGATAACACGCGCAGATGACTGAGGCGGACGATTTCTTCATCGTCGACGATCAGGATTTTGGTTTTATCGGTCATTTGGTTTGCCTCTTTGTGTTCTTTTCTCTTGGCTATGTATGAGCAATCCCCGTGCCATGTGCGGCCGCTCGTGAGACTTCAATTTGGTATCAATGACTTAGGTGACTTCATGGACGGTTTGCCCCGATTTCGTCTGCGCCGCAAGGCAGGACGAAGTACATTTTTTCCATGCGCTTTTTGGGCGCGCGGAGAATAGTCTTCGCGGAATCAACAGCTTGCGGAGTTCCGGCCGAGATGTTTTTTGCATACACCTGCGTGACGGCATTCCCGCGCAGTCCGGTAGGGTGGGCAATTTCGAACATCAAACACCAGCACCGGCGCGCCGTTCAGGCCTTAATCGCCTGAAACGCCGCGCCAGTGCGAGGGTCTGGCATTGTTACCGTCTGCCCACACAATCGCCTTCGCCACGAAGAAACTTTTCTACGGCGACAACCTGCAAATCCACGGGAACATTTTTCAAACCGGCTTTCACCGCGTATGGTGGGCACGCTGCGCTTTGCCCACCATACAAATCATCGCGCTCTAGAATTGAAGAGCCATGATTGCGTGCGCCGCCGCGATGAAGTCCTGCGCAATCCCTGGTCGCCGTGCATGTCGTGGTTGATACGCCGCGCACAAAAAAAACGGGGGCGATGTGATCGCCCCCGTTCATCCTGCTACTGCCAGACGTCGGCAGTGGTGCTATTACCGGAACTTGTAGATATAAGTCACACCCACGAAGGTCACCGTTTGATCGACCTGCTGTTTGACCGACGTGTTGTCGGAGAAGACGAACGGATTGTTGGTTGTTCCCCAGACCCAGTCGTCGTACTTGGCTTTTTGATGCGCCAGATCCAGACGAACATCCGATTTCTTGTCCAGCGTGTACTGACCAAAGACGCTCACGATGGCTTTGCGGAACGTGACATCCGGCAGGCCGACCGCCGCCTGTGCGAGATTCGTCGCGCTTGGTTGCGTGACGGTCAGTCCGGTCAGGCGGTCGCCGGAGGTTCCGGTGGCGGCTGCCGAGCCGTACTTGTTGATGTCATTTATGTAGGTCAGGTTGGCGCCCACTTGCAACTTGCTGCTCGCCTGGCCGGTCAATGACATTCCCAGCGCTTCGCTGCGATTTTTCAGGTCGCCAACGTAGCCGGTGCTGTGGTTGATATGGTTCGTTTGTTCACCCTGCGAGACATAGCCGGTCAATCTCCAGCTATCCGACAAGGCATAGGTCACATCAACGCCGTAGAACGAGACACCACTGTCGCGCCAGCCCTTTCCGCCGGCCGCCGGATCAACCGGCATGGTATTTTTGTCCTTGCCATCTTCAGCCGTCAGTTGCAGGCTGAGTTTCTCAAACGGCGTCCAGTCGACGGACACTTTCCATTTGTCGCGCTGCACGTCCGCCATTGAGGACGGGAACGGTGTGTTTGCGCTCAACTGGAGAATGGCGCCGGCTGGCAGCACCTGTCCATAACACTCGCGTCCACCGCAATAAGTGTTGATCAGGTAGGTGTTGACCGCGCTGATGGTTGTCGGTGCGCCGGGATTGAGAGTAGAGAGATTGGTCCAATCCGAGCCGCCGCGCTTGCTGGTGGACACACCGATGCTGCCGTTGAGAGTGTCCGACATGTTGCGACGCAGATCGATGCGATAACCGGTTTCGGTGTTCTTCTCGCGCAATGGGCCCAAGCCCGCCAGTGCTTCTTCGACACGCGATTCCGGTACCAGACGCTCGTGCAGCCGGTAGTCCACGCCCGCCGTCAGCCGGAAATTTTCCGGCAGCCGATAGGTGGCTTCCAGTTTACCGACGAGGTTGGTATTGGACACATGGTTGTTATTCCACACCGCGCCCGGCACACCAATCTGATTCAGGTTGGTGTAACTGGTCGGTGTCGTGGCCGGAAAGACTGCCTTGGCTTCGACGTTATAAAGCGCGTTAGGCGTCTTGTCTTCTTTTCTCGCGTAGTTGATGTTGGCCAGCAGATTCAGATCCCGCATCGGCTTGTACGTAAGGCCAAATTGCGCGGCGACCGTATCCACGCGACCGCCCAGATTCTCGGCGCCCGGCGCGCTTCCACTCAGTCCCATGCCGGCGAAATCCCTGTTCTGGCTGGCGTGGGTGTAGGAGTACTTGAAGGTTGCCTTGACCTTTGGCGAGAACGCGTAATTGCCGGCCAGTGAAAACTGATGTGCCTGGTTGTCGGGTTGCAAGGCCATCGGCGATTGCAGCACGTTCTGCAGGCTGGTGCCGCCACCGGCGATGATGTTGGTACCCACGGCCGGATACAACGCGGCGACCAGTGTCTGGTTGCCGCCGTAAAGGCTGTTTGGCACGACCGGGCTGATGTTGCCGTTTTCGTTGGTGTAGAACGAGCCGTAGTAAGCGGCAGTCAGATTCATCTTTTCGTCATGGAAGACGAACTTGGCATCGAACTGCTTGATATTGGAGTTGATCGGCTCCGGAATCATCAGGATGGCATTTTTCAGGAAGTTGGCCTGATTGATCGCGGTAGTAGTCGAGCTGCCGCATACATACCCGGCGCAGTCATAGCCGCGACCCCACATGCGGGTGCCGTCTTTATCTTCGCTCTTGATGGTGGCTTCGAATTTCAGGTTGGGCGACAGCCATTTTTCCATGCCGGCCGATGCCGCTTTGCGCTGCAACTTGAAGTCGAGGTCATTGCCGGTGCCCGCGACCGGAATCGCGATGACGATCGGCTTGGTCGAGCCGGCATTCTGCATCGCGGTGTTAACCGAGAAGGGGCTGTAACGGATGATCTCGTTGTATTCGCCGTAGACTTTCCAGTCGCCTTGCTTTTGCATGCCGCCGCGGAGTTCGCGATTGCTCAGGCCGAGATTGCGGCCTTGCAATGTGGTCCAGGTGCCGGTGGCGTTGTCGCGCGTGGCGTAGTCGAGATCGAACAACAGGTAGCCGCTGTCCTTGCGCATGCCGTTGAACATGCCATATTGCGCGCGATCTTTTTCGTCGCCGTCGACACCGCCCACACCGATGGTGACTGAACTGTCTGGTGTGGTGAGGTCTTTAACAACGTCCGTCTGGGCGCGGGCCTGGCCAATCGCCGCAAGCACGGCGATGGCGAGGATGGTTTGACTGACACAGAGATTTTGTTTGATGGTTTTCATTTTGAATGACCCTTTCTCAGCGCAACATGAATTGCGGGGTTGGGTTGGTGGCGCTCGGATTGTTGCTTCCGTGCACCTCTGTGTGGCAATTCAGGCAGGAGCGTCCTTGCGTGACGTTGGTCGTGCCTTTGCCGAGCCCGTTCGCGGTCGTGGGCTTGAGTCCCGTGACCTGGCTGCCGACCAATGCCGGGATGAAGCCGCCGTGCGGGGTGTGGCACTGATGGCACAGGAACGGTGCGCGAACTTTCAACATGCTTTCGACGACGGTGCCGTGCGGGTTGTGGCAATTGCCGCAATCTTCGCTGACCGGTTCGTGGTTATGCACGAATGGTCCGCGTTTTTCAGCATGACACTGGTAGCAGGTATCGACCACGCTGTCGCGCTTCATCAGTTTCGGTCCGACCGAGCCGTGGGTGTTATGGCAATCCGAGCAGGCAACCTTGCCTTCCAGGACCGGGTGATGCGAGGGACGATTTACCTGGGCGCGCTGTTCCTTGTGGCACGCGAAGCAGACTTCAAATTCGGTTGCCTTGCTCAGGATCTTGTCCTTGGCAACGTGCAGCGAGTGGCAGTTGGTGCAGCTCACGTCGCGCGTCTGGTGGGCGCTGCCATCCCAGTGTGTTCGTTTCGCGTCGCTCTTGTGGCAGGCGATGCACGAAGCGCTTTGTGCTTCTGCGGAGGAGCCACCTTTTTTCGAGAATACGACATCGGGTTTGGTGGGCTTCTTGTCGCCGCCGGCGCTGGCGCTCTTGATGTGGTTTGCGCTATCGCCGTGACAGCTGGTGCAGGTGGGTGTGCGGCCATCGGCTACCGTGCCATGCTTGGTCTTGCCGATGTGCAGGATCTTGGGTCCATCGCCTTCATCGTGGCATTCCGTACATTTTGCATCGCCTTTGAGAAACAGGTCGACCTTCGGTTTGGCGGGCTTTGGATCGGCGGCGGCCCAAGTGGCCGTTGCCGCGCCGAACATGCCAACGACAGTCAACGCTGTGAGCGCATTTCTGAGTAATTTCATCGGTAATTTCATATGGATCTCCCTGAAAGGGTGGCGTGGTGCGGTAGTGAAGCTAAAAGGAACTGAAAAAAATGCTGAAAGAGGGAACTGGAAAAAGACTTGTAAACAACGGCATTCGGAAGCTTTTCTTGAGGTTTGCTGTTTGAAAATGTCACCGACCATTTATTGCATTGCGCAAATTTATGAGAAAGCGATTAGTGGATGTTTGCGTTAGATCAAACGACGTGCAAGCGCGGGAACTTTTCGGCAAAAATGCAACAAATCATTTTTTCGCGATCGTGTTTTGTTTGATCCAGATCAAAAAGTCCCGGTTGCTGGCGCGCACGATGTGGCCAAGGAAACACCAAACCGGGGGCGATCATGGACGCAAAACGGCAGCAGCAAATCAGCACCCTCGCCAAAGCGGCGATGTTCATTCAGTTGCCGGATGCGACGCTGGAGCGGCTCGCGGCCGGGATGACCGAATCGCTGTTCCGGCGCGGCAATGTGGTATTTGGACGCGGGGCCGCCGCCACCGGCATGTATATCGTGGCATCCGGCCAATTGAAGCTCACGCAGGAAACGCGCGAGGGCGCCGAACACGTGGTCGAGTTGTTGCAGGAGGGTGACAGTTTCGGCGAAGCGGCATTGCTGACCCAACGCCTGCATCTGGTGACGGCAACGGCGGTCAGCGAATGCAAAGTGCTGCATATACGTCGCCAGACACTGTTGAACGAACTGGAGAACGATCAGGCGTTCGCGCGAACAGCAATCAGCATGCTTAGCGACCGTCTCTACCGTCAAACGGCTGAAATGGAAAGCGTATTGCTGCTGACGGCGGCCGCGCGCGTGGCGCGATTTATCTTTCACCGATTGAATTTGAATGTCGCCAAGGCCAGCCGGCGCGTGGCGCTGCCGTTCAGAAAATGCCTGATTGCCTCACATCTGAACATGACCCCGGAACATTTCTCGCGAACCCTGCGCGACCTGACCATGATTGGACTCATCAGCGTCAAGGGCGGCCTGGTGGATATCATTGAAGTTGACCGGCTTCGCGATGCGGCCGGATTGATGATTGCGCCGGTAAATTCGCGGTTGGCCGCGTAGGGCCGGGAATTTTGACGCCGTCCGGCGATTGGCCGAATGCAATTCGCGCCTCCGCCGGGCCCGCGCTAGTTCGCTACGGTCAAGCCCAACTCTTTTCCCAGCAACGCATACGAGCGATGCCGTGCCGCGGGATCGTGCGTCCAGGTATTGACGACGATTTCATCGAGCGAGAATCTCTCCGCCAGTTCACGCAGCCGTGCGGCGACTTGCGATGCCGTGCCGACGATAGCCTTCCTGCGCAACGATTCAATGGTTGCGCGCTCGGTATCCGTATAGCCGGAATAAGCGGCCTCTGCGTCCTGAGGCGACATCAGCGGCGTGCGCAAACCTTTCTCGAAACCGACGCGCCAATGCTCGCGCGTCATCAGCAACCGTCGTGCTTCGGCTTCGGTGTCCGCCGCCAGCGCCCAGACGCAAATCGTCGCCTGTGGCGCGGGATAACGCGCGCTGGGGCGATAGCGGTGGCGATACAGTTCCAGCGCCTGTTCGGTGCCGCGACCTTCGGTGAAAAAGTATGCGTAGGCATAGGGCAAGCCAAAATGCGCGGCCAGTTGCGCGCCGTAATCGGAGCTGCCGAGAATCCACAGCTCGGGACTGGTCGGACCCAGTGGATGCGCCTTGATCGCGCCGAACGCGTGCCCCGGTTCGAGCGGAAGGCCCGAGACCCACGCCTGCAGGTCCAGCACCTGCTGGGGAAATTCTTCCGCCGCGTTTTGAAAGGGGTTCAATGCCAGCGCCGTCTGCCGATCCGAACCCGGCGCGCGACCGACACCCAGGTCAATGCGACCGGGCGCGATTCCTTCCAGCACACGAAACTGTTCGGCGACTTTCAGCGCCGAATAGTGTGGCAGCATCACACCCGCGCTACCGACGCGAATACGCGTGGTTGTCGCCGCAATCGCCGCGATCAGGATTTCCGGCGCCGTGCCGACAATGCTGTCGCTATTGTGGTGCTCCGACACCCAGTAGCGGTGATAGCCGAGTTGATCGCAGTGACGCGCCAGCGCCAGGCTTTCCTGAATGGCGAGATGCTGGCTCTTGCCGTGGGCAGCGGGGGATTGGTCGAGGACGGAGATTTTCATGACGCTTAAAATGAGTATTCGGTTTTTACCAGGAACTGAACCGGCTTGACGCCCGGTGCACGATTCAGCGGCACCGCGATATCGGCGTGAAGGACATTGGCGAATGCTGCACGGTCGAGCGCGATGCGCAAGCCCATTCCCACATCCGAGAGTGTGCCGCCGTTGATGGTGTTCTGGTTCAATCCCCCCCAGGCGCGACCGGCGTCGAAGAAAACGGCGCCGCCGATACGCAATAGCCGGAACGGGTACCAGGTCGTGAAGGCGCGCTTTTCGATGGATAGCAGCATGCGTTGCTCGCCCGCCTGGTAACGCGAGGGGTAGCCCCTCAATCCATAAATGCCGCCGATCATCAATTGATCGGCGATGCCACCGCCGCTGATTCGGTCTGCCGACAACGATGCGTAAAGCAAGGAGCGTCTGGCTTGCGGCGCATAGTACTTCAAGCTCGCGGTGGCCCGGGTCATAGGTTGTCCGGTGCTGGCAATGCGCCGTTCAACGGCTGCGCCGGCCTGAACGATATGGTTCGACGAAAAGACATGTCCATCGTGGACCGACGCGGCGAAAAGCCAGTCAGAGCGGGTGGACCCCAATGCGGCCAACGACTTCGTCAGTTGCGCGCGAGCGTTGAAGCCGACGACGAGGAATTCGGCCCGCTCGATCAGGTTGTAGTTTTTCACCTTGAGAAACCCGTCCTCGACGAGCTCGACACGCAGGAACATTGCCCGCAGGTCATTGTCGATGGGTAGCGGAACGGGCGCTGTTTTCCCAGGCTCGGGGTGATAGGTATTGTCCAGAATGAGCGATCCGGCGGAATAGCGCTGGGTCCATCCATTGACGAGGCCAGGTGACCAGCCGCCGGAAAATTCCGCCGATTTGATCCGATGGCGGTATTCGCTGACGATATCGCCCGCGTTATAGATCGAATCGATGCGGTCCTCGTCGCTCCATGTGCTGCGTGCCGCGAACCGCGTATCGAGAGAATAGAACGGACGATCGACAATGAATGCCGTGCGCTTGCCGTCATTGAAGCGTCCACGCTCGAACGCGATGCTGGTCCAGCCATCGAAGGCCTGTGCGTACGAAACGTAGAGCTCTGAACCCTTGCGGTCGAGGTCGGATGTACGCGAATATCCAACGGCAATACCGGTGCCGAACAGATTTCTTTCCTTGAGTCCGAAGGCGGTCTTGTTATCGCCGCCCGAACGCGAATAGGTACCCGTAAAATCGAGCGACCAGGCATCGCGCGTCGAGACTTCTATATCGACGACACCATCCTTGTAAGCGGTTGGTGTGATATCCACATCGTAGCGAATGCTTGAAGCCCTGAGCAGCCGCTCGGTCTCATTGATTTTCTGCAGGGAAACCCGCTGGCCGCTCTTGAACAGCAGCACTTTGGCGATAACCTCCGCGTGGGTAGGAACATGCAGGCGATTTACCAGCCGGTAAAGCACATTGTTCTCGGCATCGTCGGTGAGGTCGAAGATATTGTGGGGCTTGATTTGTATCTGGCCGATGACCGCGCCGGCGGATTCGAGTTCGGCAAAACTTGGCAGACTGTTTTGGGTCGTTGCCACATTGGCCAATGCGAGGTTGGCGAATGCAACATGAGCCGGCAGGAAGCAGCAGAAAAAAAACAAGCGGCACGCACTTCGAAAAGTGGCGTCAGGAATATCAGTGCGGAAGAGCGTCATGGGGAAAGCATAACCGGGATTGCGGCGCGCGGATTTTGCGTAACATCAATGGCGCGCAATTTTTTTTTTGCGACCGCGCCGGAATGCTGCCGGCGTCATTCGAAGGATTGCCCTGGCAATTGAAGCGGGGTCGGCAATCGATGCTGCGCGATGGGCGAAACACCAGCGCGGGCGCGGGCCGCAGGCCGAAAATGGCCGCTAAGGCGCGTGGAATGGCGCTTTACGTATTTGCGCTTGAATCTTCTCGCAAATATTTTTCGGCATGCGGGTGATGCATTGACGCTGCGCTCGCAGTTACGCCGTTGCGGCATCACCGTCCGGCGCGAGGCAACGGGATTCGCCAGCGTGAATACTATCCGGCAGGCCGTCTGCAGTTCGTGCTTAACTACCATCTGCTCAACTTCACGAGTCCGGGGTAAATCATGGCATCAGTCACTGTCTGTTCGTATGAATGTTATGAAGCCAGTTCGGACAACGCCGGCGGCAAGCGCCGCAAGATCAAGAAGTCCCTCATTCCGTTCATGAGCAGTTGCGCGCCGGTCGATGGCACCGATGAAGTGGTGGATGATGCGCGGCTCGATGAGGATGGTTTCCTCGTCAGGTAGGACGGTTTGTTTGTTGGCCAGTACTTTGCGGAGGCGCTGTCGCGACAAAGAGCTTGCCCGCAAATTAGATACGATGCCTGACTTGCCCTTTTTTGCCTCACTCTGCGTTGCGTTTTCTTGCAATAGGTCGCTATTGCCGCGAAAAGCACGCCTTGATTGAGACAGAAATTGCTGCGTCATGCATTCGCGCATATTTACGGACAAGTTCCAAGCCTTCCACGCCTTTCATTGGCGCGGCACGCCGTTGGAGGGACAGCCTTAGATCGGAAATCGCTGTCCACAATAATTAACAATTGAAGTGGGCTAAAATCTGCGGCAAGGCCTTACAATCGGCTCATCTGCCCTTAACAAACGTATAGCCTTGAATCTCGAGCTCGAACCCGAAATCCACGCAACCCTTCCCTTGTCGGTATCGCTTGAGGCAGCGGAGGCTCGCTTGCTGGATCGCACTCACCCGGAGGGCTACCGGATGTTCGATGCTTTGCTCAGGCGCATGCAAGTGCCGTTGGAGGCGGGGGATGCCCAGATGGCGAGCAACGTGGCGTTGCGGATATGCCAGAAGCTGTATTCCAATGCCCGATCGTTCGATGCGCTGCCATTTGGCCGGGCCAATCTGGTATTGGCGGAACATGCAAATGATGCGGCGCTGAAGCGCCGTTCGCATACGGCATGCGGATTATTGCTCGCGGATACCGCTGATATCGCCGGCGCGATCGAGCAGCATATGCACGCACTGAAACTGGCTGCGGCGGTGGACGACACCATCGAGATGAGCCGTATCTGGAACAACATTGGTGCTGCATTCATGGTGTCCGGGCGTTTTGCGCTTGCAGTGGGGTGCTATCGACGGGTGCTCACACTTTTGCAATCGCAGCCGGATCCCGTCTATAGCCGTTATGCCGCACTCACCAATCTCGCGCACTGTCATTATCACCTCGATGAATGGCAGGAAGGGCTGCACTTCGCCGCGAAGGCATTGGCGGAAATGACGCCGGAGTTTGGTCAGCAGGACCCGAACGGTGCGCTGTTGCTGCAGCGCAATTGCGTGAAACTGTATCTCGCGACAGGGCGCCTCGACGAAGCACGCAAGCACGTCGAGGAAGCGGTCCGGATGGCGGAGCGCGCCGGCACGCTGCGGGCTTCGATTGCGGCATCCACCGCGCAGGCTGCGTATGAAATGGCGCGCGGTGATCACGATCTGGGCCTGACCCGGCTCGATCAGGCGCTGGTGATGTCGCGTGCCGTGCCCGCGACCTTGCGCGACACGCTCGTGACCATCATTCGTGCCGAAGAAAAGGCCGGATTTCCGGCGCATGCGCTGGTCAGGATGCAGGAGTTGTCGGACCACGTTTACCGCATGGCGATTGGCCAGATTCGCCGCCACGTCGAACTGGCCGAGCTGGCGCCGGCGTGGAGCCCCAGCACGGAGCAGGCCCTTGAGCAAACCAGGGCGCGTTTGACGGCAAGCCTTTCCGTACCTAGCGAACCCGCGGAATGGAAAACCCTGCAACGCCTCGCCGTCGGCGCGGCATTTCGTATCGACAGCTCTGGCTGGCATGGTATTCGTGTCGGGGCGTTGACGCAGGCGTTGGCACTGGAATACGGCATGTCGCCGATTCAGGCGCTGGAATTCGGACTGGCCGCTGAGCTGCACGATATTGGCATGGCATCCGTCCCTGAGCGTATCCTGTCGAAACCGGATGGGCTGAATGAGGTCGAACGTGCCCTCATGCGGAAGCACACCACGGCCGGCGCGGAAATACTCGCGGGTGATCAACATCCGCGGATGGTCATCGCCGCCGATATCGCGAATTACCATCACGCGCGCTGGGATGGTGAAGGCTATCCGGCACACGTGGCGGGAGAATCAATCCCGTTGGCCGCGCGCATGTGCGCGGTCGCGGATGTATATGACACACTGGTGACCGACCGGCCATATCGGATGGCGTGGTCGATGGAAAGTGCGTTGGAAGAATTGCAGCGCGTGGCCGGATCGCAACTCGATCCGGATCTGGTACGCTGCTTTGAAGTGGTCATTCGCCGTGAATCGGCGAATGAAGGCATAGACCCGTCCGTAGATGGCGGGCTGAAGAATTTCCAAAAATTGATCGTTGCACTTACAGAGGACAGGGGCTTTCTATGATGAAAAATTCAATTGTTAACGACAAAGAACTGAAGATGCTGGAATTGCTCGCGCAAGGCGGCACGAGCCGATCGATGGCACTGAACATGGGTTTCAAAGAGGGAACGATGCGTGTCTATATGCATCACCTCTACCGAAAGCTGGGGGTGAATTCCAAGACACGCGCCGTGACCTGGTACCTGGCGAATGTGAGCCGTGATGTCGATGGCAGTCCGGAAGAAGCCACGGTGGCGCGGGGCCCCGCGGGCGAAGAGACTTTCGGCGATATGGCGTTGCGTACCAGTTTGATGGCTTCGCTCGGGGTCATGAACATGTTCATCGGCGCCTACGGACGCATGTGGGAAGTAGCGACACGATTGAAGGGGACCACCATTGACAAGGCAACGGATCAAACCCGCCGTACATCACGCTTATTGTGGGAAGCGCTGCTGGCGGGGGATTTTGCGTTTGGCAAACGCCTGTACGATCGCGGTGTCGTGCCGAAGCTGTTCATCGATTCGCCATCGGATTGCCTGCTGGTGGCCGTCATGCTTCTCATCGGTGGCTACACAAACGCGGCGGATCAGGTCATCATTCAACTCAAGCGGCGCGAAAAAGGTCGTCTCGGCGTTTCGGCGAGCGAACACAAGATGATTCGTGTACTGCGTGATGCCGTCAATCCGCACGGTGGAAACAGTGAAAACGCGCTGGCGAGCCTGTATCAAATGGCGTCGGAGAATACCTCTCAGCCGGTATTCAAGCACCTGGCGATGACGTCGCTATTCTATGTTTACCGGGACCGTCAGGACCTCGACCGGGCACGTGGCGCCGCCAATGCGATCTTGGCCGAAGCCGAAGGTGTACGTAAGCATTTGCAAGCGATGGGGGAAAAGCCGCTTTACAAAGAAGCTTCCCTGCCGGCGCCCGCCGATTTTTCAGCGCCGGAATTGCGCGCGTACATGGACAAACTTGCCGTCGCCTAGTTTAGTTGCCTTCGCGGCTCCCCTCGGGAGAGGGCAAAAGGCGGTTGTGTATTCAGAATTGCCGGGAAGCATTCCCGGCTGCACGCTCACATGAGCGTGCGTTACCGATCATCCACTGAGTGGCGAAAGCGCGCGAGCCGATTGGTTCGCGCGCCGTTTCATTCGGGGCAACAATTGCCGGGGCCGCCGCGCTGAATCGCATCGATGGCGCCCGCTGCCGCTCATATCCCGATCGGGCTACCAGCACACAACACCTTCGCCGCCGCCTGCCATCGCCAGTTCCCACTCTTCGAGTGCCGGGAATTCACATTCTTTTCTATCCGCGTGCGATTCGACTTTCGAAAGGCTATTCGCAAATTCGACGGCGTTGACGTTGTTCGCTTTGATCATGTCCATGTGAGTTCCTTTGAGTGTGGGTGGGGTTTGGGGCGCCGCCTGTGCGAGGCCTGACAACATTATTGCTAAAGTTATTTTTTACCGCAATAGGTATATCACATGCTATATTAGTCGCTTTTTCTCGATGATGTCGACGACACGATCCAGGGCAGGCAATGGGGACGAGGAGACGTGCAATAGTCAGTAGCTGAGTGCGCAAATCTTCGTATTTGCAGCGCACGCGGGTATGCGCGGGGAAGGCATGCTCGATTCGAGCGAGAGTGAGGCATGGCCGGGACCGACCGCGGCCTTCTTGACCGTTCCTGCGCGAATGCAAATCGGGTTCAGTGATTTGGCACGGCAACGAAGAGCGCCATTCCACGCGCCTTTCCAGACATTTTTCGCCTAAAAGGCGCGCCTGCGCTTGAGTTTGATGCACGCAAGCGCTCGGGGATGTGGCTTTCCAATTCCTGTCGTTGCTTACTGTTGCAGGCGTGCAACAAAAATATTGGCACGTATCGAAGTTCGGCCATGCCGAATGTATCCGGTGTTATCGCCATTGGCGGTGATATCACAGAAATGCATCGAATATGACCAAACCTGTCCGCGCGGCATGCATGCGCAATATTCGAAATCGCTTCCGTTTCGAATCGATATAGATCGGTGCAATCCGTCGCCGCGCCTCCGTCGATGATGCGTCCTTGCTAATCCGCCGGCACTGCACTGTATCGCAGCGCCTACGGACCAACCATTGACCGACCATCACAGGGAGAGATTCATGCGCAAGCAAAAGCAGGCAGGCCAATCCTTTGCCAGAAAACCCAGTGTCATTGCCACGAGTATTGCGATATCGCTGATGGCGATCCAATCGAGTTACGCGCAGCAAGCTCCTGTGCAGAAAGTTGAAAGGATCGAGATAACCGGATCGTCGATCAAGCAAATCGCCCAGGAAGGCGCGCTGCCGATTACGACGCTTACCAAGGCAGATATCGAAAAGTCCGGGGCCACGTCCGTGACCGACCTGATCCAGATGCTTCCGTCAATGCAGAACTTTGTGCCGGCGGCCAGTTCGGTAAACGGCGGCGGCGCCGGTGTTACGACGGCCGCATTGCATTCGCTGCCTTCCAAGTACACGCTGGTACTGCTCGATGGGCAGCGAGTGGCACCGCTGGCACTCGGTGCCGTACAAGGCGGCGGGTTCGGCGTCAATCTTTCAAGCATTCCCATCGGTGCAGTGGAACGCGTGGAAATTCTGACCGACGGCGCCTCGGCGTTATATGGCTCGGACGCGATTGCCGGCGTGGTCAACTTCATCCTGAAGAAGAACAAGACCGACGGTGAAATTTCCTTGACTTACAACAAGCCGCAGCACCCGGGTGCGGAAAGCTACAACGTCGCAATGAGCAAGGGTTTTGGCGAACTGTCCAAGGACGGCTTCAACGTATTGTTCGGCTTCAGTTACGACAAACAGGAAAGGCTACGAGCGAGCCAGCGCAAATTCTCGGCCGTGGGCGCATTTTTCCCGTTTTCGTTCAATGGCACGAATTACATATTCAATCAGGCGACTGCCAATACCGAGCCCGCCAACATTACCTTCAACGCGAGACCGAACGCCGGCGGCACCGCAACTGCCTACTCTATAAACCCCTACTACCGTCGCAACGGCAATTGCGGCACATCATTTGCCAACATCATCGCCGACCCGGTTGCCCTTGGCGCAATCGGCGAATCGTGCCGCTTCAATTACGCGGCGACGGTGGAGAACATCCCGGCATCGGAGCGTTCCAGCGGATTGATGAAAGGCGCCTTGAAAATCAACGACGACACAACGGCGTGGGCCACTTTGGCTCTGTCGAGCTTCACCATCACGCCGCAATTTGCGCCGGCCGCCCAGCCGTTTCCGCTCGATGCCGCCACCCGCTTCCCAACGCTGTACAACCAATACATCGTGCCGTACCTGACCGCCAACAATCTGACTTTCACCGGCGCGGCCAGACTGGGTTATCGTGCCGTGCAAAGCGGGGGCCGCACGGATGAATTCAAGACCGACACCACAATGTTTTCGACCGGCATCGATGGTAGCGCGATGGGTTGGGACTACAAGGCTAGCGCCACATTTTCGCGAGCCAAATTTACCGATACCGCTGCCGGCGGTTACCTCGATTTCGACAAGCTGAATGCAGCCATCGCCAACGGCACCTACGATCCGGTTCTGGGAACGGGCGTGGAAGCCCTCTCGTCGGCCGTGCTGGGTTCGCAACTCACGAAGTCCATATCGGACCTGAATTCACTGCATTTCGGGGCGCAGCACGACGTGTTCCAGATGGCAGGCGGCACCTCCGTGGTCGCGCTCGGCGTCGATTACTCGACCTTCCATTACAAGGTCGACCCGAGCGATCTGTTTCTTTCCTCGAGCGGATTCTCTACCCAACCGGCCTCGGCCAACTTCCCGGTGGGCGGTGCTTCGGGCCTCGTGCCGTTCGATGCGAAGCGAACCAACTGGGGTGTCTACGGCGAGTGGCTGTTTCCCGTTACCAAGCAATTGGACGTGACGGCCTCGGCGCGCTACGACAACTATTCCAAGACGCACAGCAAATTCCAATTCGGTACCGACCCCGATCCCGTCACCGGTCTGATCAACAAGGCGCCTGATGCCGACGTTGGCAACACATTCAACTCTGCTACCGGCAAAGTGAGCATGCGTTTCGTTCCCGTTGAGAACGTCTTGCTGCGTGGCTCCTTTGGCACCGGCTTCAAGGCACCGAACATCAGCGACATTGCCGGTGCGCTGGCGTTCAATGGGAGCACGGCCGGTAGCTACTCTTGCCCCTTCCCAGGCTCGAACGGCTGTGCCCCAGGTAGCGCCCAGTACGATCTGGTGGCCGGCCCCAATGGACTCTCCGGTGATGCCGGTCTGAAGGCGGAAAAATCGACGCAATATTCGTTGGGCCTCCGGGTCGATCCAGTGCCGGGCCTGTCGCTTGGCCTCGATTGGTGGGACGTTAAGATCAAGAATCAGGTCCTCTCGCAAGGCATTGCGGAACAGGTGGGGTTCGCCAGTCCGCAACAGTACGCGAGCCTGTTCATCAACCCCTACCAGGACCCGGCCGGATTTACCACCATCGCCTTTCAACAAGTGCCGTTCAACGGCGGCGAAGCGATTTATCAGGGAATTGACTGGGACTTCAGCTACAAGAGCAAGATCCCGCTGGGTGCCATGGCATTGAACTGGACCGGTACCTACATGATGAAGCAGAAATACAACTTCGGTCCGGGCCTGCCGTTCAATACCAATCTGGGCGTTTTCGGGCCGGATCAGCAAGTGGTCTTTCGTACCGTCATGAATTTATCCGCGACCTTGCAGACAGGTGCGTTCACCAATACGCTGACGGCGCATTACAAGTCCGGATATCAGGACACAACTTTCCCCGCCAACACCAGTGTGTTTCTCGCCAAACCGGATGGCTCGTTGGGTGCGTCAGTCGCTTTTTCCGGCCTTCGCGTGCCCTCGTATACCACCTTCGATTGGCAAACCAAGTTTGCTTGGAACAAGTCATTCTCGGCGATTTTCGGCATAAAGAATCTGCTCGATCGCGATCCGCCGTTAACGCTGCAAAACGGCGGTGGCGGCAATCAGATTGGTTATGACGGCCGCTATACCGATCCAATCGGGCGTCAGTTTTATCTCACCGGTCAATACAGGTTCTAGCCAGTTCTCGCAATCCCGATTGCCGACAGACGGCCCGGGTATCCTCCGGGCCGCCGAAGAAATTCACTCAAAGGAAAACAAAAAATGCAGGCGAGAAGAAAGCAGTTAGTCAATTCAATTGCAGCAATCTGTGCACTTGGTGCTGCGGGCGCCACACCTATTGTGATGGCGCAGACAACGCCGGCGGCACAAAGAGTCGAAAAGATCGAAGTCACCGGGTCCAACATCAAGCGAGTAGATGCCGAAACATCGTCGCCTATTACTATCATCACATCTGAAGACATCAAACGCAGTGGCGCGACATCCGTGCAAGAACTCCTGAATACGCTGTCGATTTCATCGGGCAGCGCGCTAAGCGATATAGATGGTGGAAATGGATTTTCCCCCGGCAGTGCCACGGTGGCGTTGCGTGGCCTTGGCTCCGCTGGAACATTGACACTGATCAACGGCCGTCGAATCAGTCCGGCGGCGTTCAACGACCCGAATATTGGCTCGACAATCGTGACGAATCTCAATTCAATTCCGACTGCCGCCATTGAGCGAATTGAAGTTCTGCGGGATGGTGCCTCCGCCATTTACGGCTCCGATGCCATCGCAGGTGTGGTTAATATCATCTTGCGCAAAGACTTCCAGGGCGCGTTAGTCTCGGGGACTGTTTCGCAGAGCCCAAGAAACGAATTCCTGATAAAGCAGGCGAGCGTGGCGTTCGGATTTGGTGACATTGCCAAGGATCGCTACAACGTCTTCGGCACTTACGAGCGTTTCGAGCGCGATCCGGTGTTGATTCGAAGCGAGGACAACGTCAGTCCGTTCCTGCAAAACACGACCTTCATTCAACGCCGAACCGTGCTGAGTTCACTCTCCTATCCTGGCAATTACTATCGCGAGGGCGTGCGCGGCAGCGGTATCTTCGGGACATTTCAGGCAGCCCGCGCCGGGTGTCCAGCCAACCTGGTGATTGGGGGTCTGTGCCGTTACAACCAGTGGGATGATCTCGAGCAAAGTGGCAAATCAATTCGTGACACCGCGTTTGTGCGCGGTACGCTTGACGTCAACCCGAATATTTCCGCATTTGCTGAAGCCAGCTTTTCAAAAGCAGTCAACACCTTTACAGGCGCACCGATTTCGAGCAACCCCCAGGCGGCGACGTTTTGGCGCGATCCGGCCGGCCAACTCCTGCGTTTCCAGTTGGTATTGCCGGTCGGGCATCGCGAGAATCCGTTCGCCTTTCCGATTGGCTTGCGCTATCGATGGGTCGACTTGGGTCGGTCAGTAGTAATCAGCAAAACTGAAGACTCGCGATTGCTCGCCGGGCTGAAAGGAACTGTCGGCGCATGGGACTGGGAATCTTCTTTTCTTTACAACAAAAGCACCTCCGACACTGTCGCTGGCCGTCGGCTACTCTTTCCTGCCATACAGACTGCCATAAACGATGGGTCTTACCGATTCGATGGGCAGAACAGTCAGGAAGTGATCAATCGGGTCAGCACGTTCACGACCAACAAAGGCGAGGGCAGTGCAAAAATCTGGGATATCAAGGGGACTACTGAATTTGGCTCGTTGGCGGGTGGGCCGATTGGGGTCGCGGCAGGCGCTGAATTCCGCAAGGACAGCATCGTTATCCAACCCGATCAAAACATTGCAGCCGGGAATATTGTTGGCCTTGGCGCCTCCTTTTCAGATGGCACGCGCAACGTCTCCTCGGCGTACGTGGAAGCGGCGTTGCCGTTAACGCGCAGCCTGGAAGCAACTCTCGCGGCCCGCTATGACCGCTACTCCGACTTCGGCAGCAGCACCAATCCCAAAATCGGGCTGAAGTGGAAGGCGCTGCCAAATGTGGTGTTTCGCTCCAGTTACTCGACCGGGTTCCGGGCACCGACACTTTCGCAAACGAATCGATCTGCCATTCGCAGTTTCCAAGCGGTAAACGATCCCATCCGCTGTCCGGTAACAAATACCGATGAAGACTGTGGCCGTATTGGATCCGTCTCTTCGCGGATCGTGTTCAATCCAAACATCCAGCCGGAAACATCGAGAAACCGCAGCCTTGGCATGGTCTGGGACGTCAGCAAGGATATGAACTTTTCGTTGGATTATTTCGACATTCGCCGTGACTCTGAGATTGACCGTTTTTCATCCGGTTTTCAGGTCAACGCGCTCTTCAACGGCGACCAGCGGTTCGCACCCTTTGTCTTCCGAGACTCAAATCCACTTTCCTGGATACCGGGCGTCCCGAATTCCGGCCCGGTCATTGGCGTTGATCGGGCGTGGTTGAATCTTGGTACATCGCAAATGACAGGTGTCGACCTCGAAATGTCTCATCGCGCCAACTTTGGAGAAATGGGCAAAGTGACGAGCACGGCGTCCATGACTTACAACATCAGCGCAAAGGCATCGCGCGAAAAAGGCGACCCTCTGATTGACTATGTTGGTGGCGTCAACACCGTCACAACTGGAAATGGTTTGCCACGTTTTCGCGGAAACATAGGCTTCAATTGGGAGCGTGGCGATTGGTCCGCGGGTGCCCGCCTCAATTACATTGGTGGCTGGAACAACTATAGCAGCCAGTTCGATTGTGCAGGCAATTTGGGGGCTGCCGTCAGCGCTGCCATCCCGGAAGTGTGCCGCACACGTTCCTGGCGTACGGTCGATGTCAATGCGACTTATACCGGAATCAAGAATCTCACCTTGCGTCTGGTGATCCGAAACTTGACGGATGAGATGCCGCCCTTTGACTACAATGATGTTCTCAACGCTGCCAACGTAACGCTGGGTTATAACCCGCAATTCCACAACGCGCTGGGGATCTACCCCTCTTTGAGCGCCACTTACAAATTCAAGTGAAAGGAGCAATGACTCGGCAATCGACAGGCACGATGTGAAATCTCTCCAGCCGCGATGCGCCATACGATGCGAGCCAGCCCACGCCCGGTTTCAACCCGTCGTTCCACAATCCGTATGGCAAGAATTGTGTCGCGACGGCGTCATGCAAGTACAAGTAAACATCGCATTTGTGCGTGCCGGCGTGCAGGCGGAGCGACATACTCCGCTTGCTTGTTGTGCGCGGGATGCCTTCACAGCCCCTGAGATCGTAGCCGTGCACGGCGGCTCCCGATCAATCCGATAAACGGTCCGTCACCGGTCGATTCAATTTGTCGCAGTTTGTTGCATTTCGAGTCGTCCGTGGCTGATACGATAGCTGATGGGTAAACTCTTCCTCAAACTTTGGGCGCTCGTGCTATTGACGTCGTTGACGTCGTATCAAATCCAGCGGTTTGTTTTCGACTGGTCTTCGGACGCGACCGCTGTTTCCAATTCGAATGAACGCTTCAGGCGCAACTTTGTGATGATAGAAGAGGTGCTGGCGCCGTTTCCACAGGAAGAATGGCCCGAACGATTTGAGCGGCTCAAGGCAAAGGTCGGTTCGCCCGATGTGTTTTTGGGGCCATCACAAATTGTGAAGGTCGATGAACTTGCCAGAAACAAGGATTTTTCCGCGGAAATTTTGGAACAGATTCGATCTGAAAAACCTTTTTCGAAGGAGTTGCCGAGTGGCAATGGGTATGAAATTTTTCATACGATCCTGGGGACGGATTTTGTGGTCGTCCTGAAAGCCCCCTTCGCAAGACAGCGGCCGATGCTTATTCTCGGCGCGTTGACGCCGACCCAGTTCACGTGGTTGGTCGAGTCGTCGATGTACGCGCTGGCCATACTGTTGTGGCTTCGATTATTCCGGCGCGATATGCTGACGCTGGAAAAAGCCGCCACCCGCGTTGGCGAAGGACATTTCGATTTTCACGTCAACATGGGCAAGGGTGCGGCACTTTATCCCCTCGCCGATTCATTTAACAAAATGAAAGAGCGCATCGCCGCGTTGCTTGGTTCGCACAAGAATTTGACCAATGCCGTTTCGCACGAATTTCGCACGCCGATCACCCGCCTCAGGTTTCGCCACGAGTTGGCAATCAACGCGGTTACGCTGGCGGAAAAAGATCTTGAACTTCAACATATGTATTCCGCGATCGATCAGCTCGATGATCTATCCACCGAATTGCTCGAGTATGCGAGGCTCGACCGCGAGGACCCAAAAATCGATTTGGCGCCCATTGATGTCGAGCCTTGGCTAAACGAGCTGGCGCATGATGCGCGCGAAATGGCGAGTGCCACGGGACGCGCCGTGAAAATATCCGTTCACCGGGGCTGTGAGGAAGTGGATGGTGACTATCGCTATTTGTCCCGCGCGGCCGCCAATTTGCTGCACAACGCGGTTCGATACGCAACGCAACGTGTCGAGCTGAGGGTGGAGCTTGCCGATGGCAAGCGCTGCCTGCATGTGGATGACGATGGCGCTGGAATCCCGGCGGCGGACCGCGAGCGCTTGTTTGAGCCATTCACGCGCCTCGACAGCAGCCGTGACCGGCAATCCGGCGGTTCCGGGATTGGCCTGGCCATCGTCAAGCAGATTGCACGCTGGCACGGCGGTACCGCGCGGATATCTGAATCCGGACTTGGCGGTACCCGCGTCTCAATCACATGGTGAGCAATTGAGTATTTGATGATCACGGCGATTTTACCGAAGCATCGTTCAACAAACGAGCGGGAGCGGCCCCTGATGAATGCACTGAATGAAGCTATTTCACTGGAAAAAGACGCCGCCACTGCTACTCGTGTGCTGCTGGTGGAGGATGACGCCGATCTATGCCGCGCGATTTCCGATTATCTGGGCAAGCAAGGCATCGTCGTGGCGGTGGAAGGCCGCGGCGATCATGCGCATAGGCGAGTCACGGCGGATAAGCCTGACCTGGTGATTCTCGATGTGATGTTGCCAGGCAAGGATGGGTTTGATGTCTGTCGCGAGATTCGTGGCGCTGGCAATTCCGTTCCGATCATCATCCTTACCGCCAAAGAGGAAGATTTCGATCAGGTACTCGGCCTGGAATTGGGTGCCGACGACTATCTGGCGAAGCCGGTGCAGCCGCGGGTGTTGCTGGCGCGAATCAAGGCGATCACGCGGCGTCTGCAAGGTCACGCGGCCACGGTCGCGGACGGCGATATCCTGCAATTCGGCCGCCTGAGAATTCACGGCGTCAATCGCGAAGTCATGCTTGACGATAAGCGCATTGAACTCTCACCCGCGGAGTTCGATTTGCTGTGGCTGCTCGCAAGCAATGCGGGCAAGGTAATGCAGCGCAACGACATCCTCAAATCCTTGCGCGGTCTTCACTACAGCAATGCCGATCGCTCGGTCGATGCGCGGCTGTATCGGTTGCGGCGGCGCTTCAGCCAGGACAAGGAATCCGGCTGGAAGATAAAGACCGTGCGGCCGCACGGGTACATGTTTTGTCTGGAGCCTTGGTAGGCGGTGCTGTGTACATTTGGACACGCGGATTGGTTGTCGCCAACGACACATTACACGTAGAACGCCATTTCACGGGAGTCGGCAGCCATTTGTGGCTGGAAAGCCGCACCAGTGCTTGAGTTTGCTAACCAGTTTTTGTTCTGCAAGCTATGGCGTGTCAGCGCGCCATCCCCGCCTGCTTGCCCAGCCTGGCGCCCGTTGCTCCATGGCACGGACGATGTTGGCATGCACGCGCTGCCGGTGTTCCTCGGTTGGCGAGAATGCCCGTGGTTCATCAGCGAGCCGCAGGTTGATGCTTGATTCCGCCGATGCCATTGGAACCGCCATCGGCGTAATGTAGACATCGTTGCGATTGGCGAGGTCGTTGTTGGTGCGGACGTAGAACGGGAAAAATGTCGTGCCGCTGCTGACGAGGCCCATGTAGTCGCCGAGGAAATAGCCGCGGGCAACGGGTGCCAAGGCAAGATCAAATGAAGCTGTCGTCACGCGCCGGTCGATCCACGCAGCGGTATCGCGCGTCGTGGCCAGCCAATGATCGACCAGTAACGTGTTTGTGTCGCTGGTGTTGTTGCGCATGTCGGCATAGCCCACGCCGATGATGCCGTCGGCACGGGCATTCACGGTACCAATCATCGCCTGTACGCTTGGATCGGCATTGACGCGTTGCGGTCCGGACCAGGTGAGGCCGCCATCGATTGAACGCGAAAGGGCGATTGCATCGCGAACGCCATTGGAAAAACGCGCGTCCTGCCAGACCGCATAGAGCTGGCCTTGCGGTCCCACGGAGATCTGACCGAGATAGCCGGCATCACGAATCGCAGCGCCGGTTTCCGGATCGCGCGTGCCGATTCCGAAGAAATCCGCCACCTTGATCGGTGCCGACCAGGTGGCCCCTTTGTCGCTAGATCGCATGACCTGAAAGCTGCCGACAAGCGCGTTGTTCACGGTAATGAGCTGGTTGAAGAAGTTGATCAGCGTGCCGTCGGGAAGCACGACGATGATCGAGCCGAGGGTTTGATTGTTGATTCCAGGATCGTGGATTGCGCGCGCGGTTTCCCACGTCACGCCGCCATCGGTGGTGCGCGCAAAAAACGCCGGGCCGCGGTTGTCCTGGGTGAGTCGATCCCACACGGCGTAGACAAAGCGCGAATCGGTCGGGTCCGCGGTGATCGAATTCTTGTCATTGAAGAACTGGTCGCCGTCGCGGATCAGCGTCACAGCATTGCTCCAGTTTCTGCCGCCATCGACGGATCGAAACACCAGCATTGCGGATTGAGAACCGGGTTCCAGCGTCGCGCCACTGACCGCCAATGACATCTGGTACGCAGTGCCGTTGGGGGAGATGGTTACCCACGGATCTGACGCGCGCTCATAGTCGCCACTGTTCGCCGCATTCCCGCCTCCGCAGCGCGATGCCGGCAGCGGTCGCGTGCTCCAGGTGGCTCCTGCGTCGAACGAGACACCCACGGCATTTCCCTGCGAGGCGCCATTGGACCAGCGATCCTGTTGCCACGAGCCGATCAGGTTATTCGGGTTGGCGGGGTTGATCGCAAGATGTGGCTCGACTTCGGCATTGGTGTACAGCGTTCCCGGATTTGGGACGCCCGCACAGTTGACGGCAAAGGCCGATGCGGATGAAACCAGGCCTGACGGTGTCGGCGGTGAAACCGGCGCCGGCGGCGTGACCGAGGATGAACCGCCACCTCCGCCGCCTGAGCATGCGCCCAGCGCTAGCACAAACATGCCGGCCAGTTTGACAGCGAGAAAGCGAGTGCGCATTCGATGGCATCGCCGAATGGGAAACCCCTTGCCGGGAAGCGAACGCAGCTGTTTGAATTTACCCACGTTTGTAGATAATTTTTTTCGTCCCGCCATCACAGGTGCCGACGACGCGAAGATCGGTCTTCGCCTCTGTTGGCACAATGGTCAGCGTAAAAGCCTTGACGCCTTTGTCCTTGATTTTCGTTTCAATTTCCGCCATCAGGATTTCGCAGGAGGTCCTGGCAATCACCGGACCGCTGACTATGCCGGCTACGAGGGCCAGCATTGCTGGCACGTTTGCGAATTTCATTGTGAACGCATCCTTTCCACTGAATCAGTCACGCAATTGCCTCGCCATGGGTCAACCCTTTGGCACCATGAGAATCTTGCCGTCACGCTCGCCAGCGGCTGCCGCGGCAACGGCTTCCTTGACCTGGCTGATATCGTAAGTCGCCTGAATGCGGGTTTTCAATTTCCCCGTGGCAATCAGTTTCGCGATTTCACCGAATACCTTCATCTGTTGCGGCGGCGAGGCCTTGCGGAACCACAGCGCCAGCCAGAATCCACGGAGCGTCACATCGCGAAACACAAATGAAGCGGGCGAAACCTGACACGGCTCACCGCTCATCATGCCGTAGTTGACGAGCGTGCCGCCTTCCGCAAGACACGTCGCCAGGTTATCGGTGGATTTACCGCCGACCGCGTCAATTGCCAGCCGGATTTTTGCGCCGCCGGTTGCCTCCGCCACACGTTTCGCGAGGCCGCCGCCATCGACCAGCGCGACATCGCCACCAAGTTCTTTCACACCCGCCATGGCGGATTCGCGGCGGACGATATTGACAGTTTTCAGGCCGCGAATCCTGGCGAGCTGGATCAGGTACGCGCCAACGCCCGAGTTCGCGGCATTCTGGATCACCCATTCGCCCGGCTGCAGATCGACGAATTCGCTCAGCATCAGCATTGCGGTTGGCGGATTCACCGTCATCATCGCAAGTTGCAGTGGATCGGCGTCGTTGGGTAATGGCAGCAGTTTTTTTGCTTCGCCCACGACGTGTGTAGACCAGGTACCGCTGCCCACCGGTAACAACACCGTTTGCCCCACGGCGGGGAACGTTACATCCGGACCGAGCGCGATCACCTTGCCTACACCCTCGTTGCCGCCGACAGCAGGCAGCGGCGGCAGCATTCCATATGCGCCGGTCAGGGTCAGCACATCGGAGGGATTGATGGGGGCCGCAAGGACTTGGATCAACACCTGTCCACTGCCGAGCGTTGGCAGCTCGAAATTGACGGCTTCAATAAATTCCTGCGGCATCGGGCCGCGTTGGGAATATTGGGCATGTTGTGCGTTTTTCATCTTGAGTTTTCCGGGCGTGGGCAGGTGGAAAATCAGTCTAGCATGGCAGCCTGTGCGAGCTAGGCGGCCTTCAGTGTTCGTGACGGAGATCCAACGGGCCCTTCCTTGATCGGCAAATTGCACAAGGCTGCCGCAGAGGCCAGGGCAATATCCGCATACCACATCCAGTCGTAACTGCGTTGTTGCGTGATCGCAATGCCGCCGAGCCATGCGCCAAAGAAACCGCCGGTCTGGTGCGACAAAAGCGTCAGGCCGAACAAGGTACCGAGGTAGCGAATGCCGAACAGCTTTCCCACAACACCCGCTGTCGGCGGCACGGTGGCGAGCCAAGTGAGCCCGAGCCCGGCGGCAAACAGATAGAAAGTGAGATCGGTTTTCGGCAGCATCAAGTAAACGGCCACCAGGACAGCGCGCGAGGCGTACATCCAGAAGAGAATGTATTTGCTGCGGTAGTGCTGCATGCCCCAGCCCGCGCAAAGGCTGCCGATGATATTGGTGAGGCCGATGATGGCCAACGACCAGCTTGCCACCTCGACCGGGAGGCCGCAGAGCTGGACTTCCCCCGGTAGATGCGTGACCAGAAACGCAATGTGAAATCCGCAGGTGAAGAACCCTGCGTGCAACAGCAGATAGCTGGGATTGCCAAGTGCCTCCTTTAACGCAGCGCGCAACGTTTGCTCTGGCGCGGCGAGCACGTGAGCGGTCGCGGCGGCGGAATGTGCGGCGTTCGCGGAATGAGGCAGGCGACGCAGCACCCGGGTCAAGGGCAATGCGGCCAAGGTGATTAGCGCCATCGACCACATTGCTCCCATCCACCCGAAGGTGGAGATCAGGCGCTGCACGAGCGGCGCGAAGACGAACTGTCCAAAGGAGCCGCCGGCATTGACGATGCCTGACGCCATGCCGCGTTGTTCAGGCTTGATGCGTTGTGCGGCTGCGCCAATCAGCACGGAGAAACTGCTGCCGCCGGAACCGATGGCGGACAGGAGGCCAAGTGAGAAAACCATTCCCCAGGCGCTGGTCATGTAAGGCGTCAACGCACTACCCATGGCGAGAAGGATCAGTCCCGTGGACAGCACCCGTCCCGGCCCATATTTGTCGGCGATCGCGCCGGCAATGGGTTGGATCGCGCCCCACGTGAACTGCGCGATCGCCAGTGCGAAGCTGATGGTCGTGATGCCAAGGCCGGTTGACGTGTTGAGCGGAGAAAGAAACAATCCCATCGAATTGCGTACACCCATTGTGATCATCAGGATGGCCGCCGCGACCAGCGTGATCGTCCAGTAGCTTTGTGCTCGGGGCTGAGCAGTTGGTTGCTGTTCGATTGTCATGATCAATTGTCGTCAGGCAAGAGCGGTTTGAGTTGCGCAAGGGCGCGTTCGAGCTGCATATTGAGATCGGCGACGAATTTTCTGCCGAGTTGCGCCTCCAGTGCGGTTTGTGCGCCACTCCACACCGCTTGCGCACGATCGCGGAAGCGTTCTCCGGCATCAGTGAGTATCAGCAGTCGCTGGCGCCCATCTTCGCTGGCCAACTCGGCCACCCAGCCGTTATCCACCAGCGGCTTCAGGCTCCGGGTCAAGGTGGTGCGATCCATTTCCAGGCGGTCCGCCAACTGAAGCAATGCTTGCGCTTCCGCCGAAATATTCATCAGTACCGAGAATTGCGACAGCTTGAGTCCGATGGTGCGCAAACGCTGTTCGTAAAACGACGTCATGCGACGCGTGAGCTTGCGCAGGCGCGCGCCAGTGCAGGGCAGGGGGACCAATGCGATGGATGGCGAGGCGCTTTTCATGTCGTATGGGATATAAACGTGTATATGCACATAATATCAGAAAATCCGGTGTGTGATGCGGCGCCAGCGATCATGCCATTGGCGTCAATTTCGCCGGAATGGGCCGAGCTAGCGCCGACAGCTGATCTTCATAAGTGCGGAATAACCGCTTTTTGCAGTCGTCAGAGGAACTTTTCATTTTCCTTGACGAATCAATGGGTTTGCCGTATCTTTCGTTTCGCAGTCGCTTGCGCAGTGTATGCACTTAGGTCGTGCTGAAGTATCGCTCAAAGTACCGGGCACTCTTTGCTCCCCATTTTCGCTACCTGATTTTTGTTGGCTGCCTTTCCTCCGGGGAGTTGCCCGGTGTATTTTTCCAAAGGAAAATTTATGAGCAATACAGGTACCGTTAAATGGTTTAACGACGCTAAAGGTTTTGGTTTTATCACTCCCGATGGTGGTGGCGAAGATTTGTTCGCACACTTTTCGGCGATCGAAGGCAATGGCTTCAAATCGCTGAAAGAAAACCAGAAGGTGTCGTTTGAAATCACGACCGGCCCCAAGGGCAAGCAAGCTACCGCCATCAAGCCGCTGTAATCTGGCTTAACCGGTTAGCAAGGAAAACGGCAACCTTCGGGTTGCCGTTTTTTTTCGCGGGCATTCCGGTATCTCCGAGTGCCGGTCGCGCCTATGCAATGTCGGATGATGTTTCGCCGGTGTGACGCCACGAAACAAGCAAGAAGTGCATTGACCTGTCACTCAACAATCGTCACGCCATTGCGGGTACGATAACTGTTCACAAATTGTTCAGGAACCACTATGCCCGCAGATAATCCATCCGACGTTCACAGTCCCGTGCGGGACATGGCGGCGCAAATATACGTGCAACTCGTCAGCGCTCAGGTCGCAATTAGTGGAGACGCCATCAAGATCGGCACGAATCCCGAAGGCCTCGCCAAAGTCAGTTTCAAGCTGGCCGAGGCATTTCTCACAGCCGAAAAAGAAATCAAAGCCAGCGCCGCGCCAACATCGGTGAAGTTCGACGTCAACAAGCTGGATTTTGATGCCTGGACGACCAAGTAGTACGGTTGGAATCAGCGGATGATGGACGTTACGTCTGATTACAATTTCCCGGTGCCAAATCGGTAAACCGTACTCCCGCCGTGGCGTTATCGGGATGTGTGATTGCTTGTCGCCCGGTCATTCGATTCAGTAAAACATGGGGCGGCCTTACGGGAGGTCCCGATCATGGTTAAGACCAAGTACGCGCGAAAATTTCTGTCTGCTTTACTGATTGCAACGGGCACCCTGGGTGCCGCGGCGATTCCGCAGGTGAGTGTGGCAGCGGTAGGCATTCATGTACAGGTTGCTCCGCCAGCGCCTCGATTCGAGCGAGTGCCGGTACCGCGCCGGGGCTATCTTTGGGTGCCCGGTTACTGGGATTGGCGCGGCCATCGCCACGTCTGGGTTGGCGGCACATGGGTGAAGGAACGGCGCGGTTATTACTACCAACCGCATCGCTGGGTTGAACGCAATGGTGGCTGGTATCTGGATCGCGGACGCTGGGACCGTGATCGCGACGGCATCCCCGACCGGGTCGACCGGCATCCCAACAATCCCTACCGGCCATGAGTCGCGGCGACGCGGCAATTTAAACGCTACTTTCGCGCCGTCCACGGATCTTTCAGGGTGACGGCACGATTGAACACCGGAAGGCCGGGTTTTGAGTCAACGCGATCTGCAACGAAATAGCCATGGCGTTCAAACTGGAACCGGTCTTCCGGGTGCGCAGTTTTCAGCGACGGTTCCAGAAAGGCGCTGATGGTTTTTTTTGAATCGGGATTGAGGTCATCAAGATAGTTTCCTGAGTCGCGCCCCGGATAAGCAGCCTTGAACAGGCGGTCATACAGCCGCACTTCGGCCGGCCAGGCGCCCTTGGCGCACAACCAGTGGATGTTGCCCTTGACCTTGTAATTATCGCTGCCGGGTGAGCCGGATTTGCTGTCGGGGAAGTATTCGGCGAGCACCTTGGTGACATTGCCGGCCACATCCTTCTCGCATCCGGTGCACTGGATCACGAAACCATAGCGCAGGCGCACCTTGTTGCCCGGAAACAGCCGAAAGTATCCTTTGGCCGGGGTTTCCTGGAAGTCCTCGCGCTCGATCCACAGTTCACCGGAAAACGGCACGGCGCGTTTGCCCAGTTCCGCCTTTTGCGGGTGATTCGGTGCAAACGCTTCCTCACTTTGACCCTCGGGGTAATTGGTGATGACGAGCTTGACGGGATCGAGTACCGCGACGCGGCGCGGTGCGACTTCATTCAAATGCTCGCGCATGCATTCCTCGACCAGGCTGTAGTCGATCCAGCCGGCCGCCTTGCTCACACCCGCACGCTCCGCCATCAGGTGAATTCCCTCCGGCGTGTAGCCGCGTCGGCGTGCGCCCGCGAGAGTGGGCATGCGCGGGTCGTCCCAGCCATCGACGTGCTTCTCCGTGACCAGCTGATTCAGGTGGCGCTTGGAGAGAACAATGTAAGTGAGGTTGAGGCGTGAAAACTCATACTGCTTCGGCAGCGGTTCGGCGAAGTAGCCGCTGTCGCGCAAATGTTCCAGCAGCCAGTCGTAGAACGGCCTCTGATCCTCGAACTCGAGCGTGCAGATCGAATGCGTGATCTGCTCAAGCGCGTCTTCCAGCGGATGCGCGTACGTGTACATCGGGTAGATGCACCATTTGTCACCGGTGCGATGATGGTGCCCGCGCTTGATGCGATACAGCACCGGGTCTCGCAGGTTGATGTTGGGTGAGGCCATGTCGATTTTTGCGCGCAGGACCAGTGTGCCGTCCGCGTATTTGCCATCGCGCATTTCGCGGAACAGTGTCAGGTTCTCGTCGATGCAGCGCGCGCGATGCGGAGAGTCGCGTCCCGGCTCCGTCAAAGTACCGCGGTAATCCCGTATCTCGTCGGCGGTCAGGTCATCGACGTAGGCGAGTCCCTTTTCGATCAGGGACTCGGCGAATTGATACATCCGGTCAAAATAATCCGACGCGTAATAGAGGTTACTTTCGCCGTCTTTCTCGTAGTCGAAGCCCAGCCAATGGACACTGTCGAGAATGGAGTCGACGTATTCCTGCTCTTCCTTCGCCGGATTGGTGTCGTCGAAACGCAGGTGACAGCGTACCGCCATAGTCGCGGGCGATGCCGAAGTTCAGGCAGATCGATTTGGCGTGGCCGATGTGAAGATAGCCGTTCGGCTCCGGCGGAAAGCGGGTGCGGATTTTTGCGCGATCCGGCGCGCCAGTAGCGTGCTCGGCAGCGATGCCGGGCTTGCCGGCCCATTTGCGGGAGGCGAATTTGTTCGCGGCGAGATCTGCATCGACAATATTGCGGATGAAATTGGTGACGTGCGCGGCGTCGTTTGCGGGATGTTCGTTGCCGTTGGACATGGTGGCGTATTGTCAAGTTGCGTAATCTGAAATTTTCTCATACGCGCGAGGCAAATACGAATCCTGCAGGTGCTTATTTGGCTATTGCAAACTCGGGCCCGGAGCCGCCACGCGGCGCCATATCCGCGATCCAGTCGGCGGGCACCGCGAAGTTGAGGTTTTGTCCTGTCCGGTGCTGAAAAGTGGTGATACCGATCAACTGACTGGAAATATTGAACAACCCGCCGCCACTGGAGCCGGGCGAAATTGCCGCCGTCGTCTGCAGGATCTTGCCGAGGCTGGTTTCCCGCAGCGAGGAAACGATGCCCTCGCTGATGGTGAGGTCAAGACCTTGCGGCGCACCGATGGCAAAGACTTTCTGCCCCGTGCGCACATATTGCATATTGCCGATCTCCACCGCGGGAGCGCTGAAGCCGCCGGCGACATTGAGCTGACAAAGGTCGTAGGTTTCATCCGCGAGCGAAATTGTTGCCGGGAAACTGTCCTTGTCCGCGCGCACCTCGATGATCGGGCCCTTCAGGGCGACGTGGCAATTGGTGATGACAGTCGCGCGGGCGGTCACCACACCACTGCCGCCGCCGATCGGCATATGCGATTCATCCAGAACCACAATCCGAACGATGCTGCGCGACACTTCGGCGAACACTTGATCACCGGTGCGCGGCGCGGTGTTGGCGGGATTCTGTTGCGCTGGGGCAGGCGCCTGCGCCGAAGTTAGCGGCTCGGAAGAAACCGGGATGCTCGATGCGCTCGTGACACTTGGCGCGACGACGATCTGAGCAGTGGGCACCGAAGATTTGCCGGCAAACATCAAGCCGGCCAACACGGTCAGCAACGCTGCACCGGCTGCAACGGCGATACCAATCCATTTTCTGCGCGTCCCGGTGTCAGATCTGTCGCGGCCAAGGTCGGCATCCATCGCGTCCATCGAGAATTCACTCGGCGGCGCGACCACGGCGCGCAATCGCGGCGGAGGCGCTGGCGGCTCGCTCAGCGACAGATCGTATGCCGCGCGGTTGCGCTCGTCGAACAGCGTTTCATAGGCATCTTTCAGCAGTGCCAGCGTATCCGGGTCCTCGATGCCGGACTGCGCAACGCGGTCGCGCGCGCGATAGTAGGCATCGCCGATCTGTTCCGCCGTTGCGTCGTTCTTGATGCGCAGAATCTGGTAATAGTTTTTTTGCATGAAGGACCGGAGCCGCGTGCGTGTGAATCATCATTATTCAGCCGCAAGTATAGCCGAGCGGGCAAGGCGCTATCGTGCGGCCTCGCGCCCGCGCGCCTCGTTCACGCCCGCCAGGACCAGTAGCGCCGCAATGAAGAATACGATCGTGATCAGCATCGCGAGGCGATGATTGCCGCCGCTGGCCCACGATACCGCGCCGTAAGTCAGCGGGCCGAGAATGGCCGACAATCGCGTCGCCACGCCCCATAATCCGAAAAATTCCGCGGCGCGATCGGGTGGCGAGAAAAACGCAACCAGTGCGCGACCTGCCGATTGGCTGGAGCCCATGCAGATGCCCGCAAGATTCGCCGCGACCCAGAACAGCGGCGGGGTGGTAGCGAACCAGGCGAACCCCACCATCGCCATCCAGCCCAGCAGCGTTATCGCCAATGCGTTCTTCTTGCCGATGGCGTCCTGCACATAGCCAAACGCCAGCGCGCCGATACAGGCGGTGACGTTGACCACCAGTACCAGGACCAAGGTGTCCTGTGTCGAGAATCCCATCACCTGCTGGGCATAAATGGCCGCCAGCGTAATGACGGTCGCGACACCCGCCTGATAGAACGTGCCGCAAAGGAACACGCGCAACAAGTCGTTGTAGCGGATCGCTTCGTGAGCGGTTCGGGCGAGACGACGGAAAGCGCTCATCGTGTCCTTCGACGGTGGCGCAGGCTCTGCGCGCTCCTTGAGCCAGAAAAACGTGACACTTGCCCCAAGCGCAAAGACGGCGGCGGTGATCAGATTGGTTGCGGGCACGGCTTCTGACGTGGATTGACCACGCGCCGCGGCCGTCATGATCCACGCCAGACAAAGGCCCAGCGCCACCAACCCGCCTACGTATCCCAAACTCCAGCCCCACCCGGAAACCTTTCCCAGCGCCTCTGGCCGCGCCAGCTCCGGCAGGAATGCCGCCGTGATGTTCTCGCCGATGGCATAGCAGAAATTGGAAATGATGATAAATACCGCCGCCCACGCAATGGTTCCCGGACCGGCCCGATACAGCAGAGCCGTCGAAATCACGCAGCCGATGGTGGCCACCATCAACACCTGCTTCTTCGCCGCGTGCGCGTCCGCGTAGGCGCCGATGATGGGTCCGGCAATCATCACCGCCAGATAGGAAACCGCGAGAATCGCCGTCCATGCAAACGTCGCCCACTCGGCCTTCTGCGCGATGACCGAAACGAAATAGGCGTTGAATACGGCCGTGAGGACGACCGTCGTGTAGCCCGAGTTCGCGAAGTCGTACATCGACCAGGCGAAAACTTCGCGTTTCATTACGCCGGGGTTGAGGGCAGAGGGCGCAGCAGGGGCGGAGGAGGCAGAAGTCATGGCGCATGATAGCTGACCATTTGTCTTCCCGGCATTTCATGCGGGCGCGATTGTAATCCGCGCGCCTTTGGATTTCCCTACCCATTCGCGTGGGAAATGGCGAGGTCGAAAAATAAAATTGCAGACGCGGTCAGCCGTTAGCATTTCTCGATAGATTGTCGACTGAACAACCAATGCGCAGTTGCAGTGCCGGTGGCACACCTAAGTTGTTACCGCTACATGCCCAGCATAATTAGTTGTAAATCGCCATTTGGCGAGGTGTTTCAGCCATTTTCCATTGAAATGCCGCGCCAGTGCTTGAGTTTGTCATTGGCGGCGATACAACCGATCACGAAAGGAAGGCCGCTGGTGACAATCGCAAACGGGATGAGGAATGCAACGGTCGCGTTTGCATTGATGTTGCCGGGTTTGGCTGGCGCGGCGCCATCTGTTCCGCTTGCGGATTTTTTCCGCTACCCGGCTGCTTCGCAGGCCATCATGTCGCCCTCAGGCCGGTATGTCGCGGCGACCATGAAGGGCGGCGCCAAAGGCCGGCTGGGACTGGTGATGATCGATTTGACCGCCGCCGGACAATCGCGGGCATTGGCCCTGTATGCCGACGCCGATGTCGTATCAGTGCGCTGGGTCAACGATGACCGGCTGATTTTCAGTGTGGTTGATTTTCAGTCACCTGCCGGTGAGCAGATTGGCGGTGGGCTGTTCGCGGTGGACCGGGAAGGCAAGGAGCAACCGCGCAACCTCATCCGCCGCCAGTTTTCGACCGATGAAGTGGGCGGCGTCGTTGCTGTGTCGGGAACGCGCCTCACGGAAGCGGGTTTGTCCATTTTCCACCGCTTTCACTCGGTGGTGCGCGATGGCAGCAACGATATCATCGTGCAGCGCGTGGATCGCGACGATCGCTATCAGGTCCGCGGATACTCACTGCTGCGTCTGGATACCGTCAATGGCAAGACGCGCATCCTCACCCAAGGCGGGCCGGACTTTGTCCACACCTGGGCGCTCGATCGCAATGGAACGCTGCGGGCGGGCATCAGTCATTTCGAGGGCAAATCGCGCCTTTACTGGAAGGCTTCGGCGGACGCGCCATGGAGCAAGGTTTCGGAATGGGCGACCTACGGCGATACGCGTGACCATATCAATTTGGTTGCCGTCGAAGGCACTAGCATGTTGTATGTTGCGGGCCGTCGCGGCAAGGATTCCGACAAGGAAGTCCTTTCACGTATCGACATGAGCCGCCCGAATATCGAGTGGACGCCTCTGGTCGAACTCGATGGTTACGACTTTTTTGGCTGGCTGGTTTTTGGCCGTAACAATGCGGTCGTCGGCGTTCATTTCCTGACCGATGCGCGCGGCACACACTGGTTTGATGCAACGTTGAAGGGCATGCAGGCGCGCATAGACAAGGCGCTTCCGGGGCGCATCAATGAGATCAGTTGTGGGGATTGCATTGATCCGCAAAGACTGCTGGTGCGATCCTGGTCTGATCGGCAGCCGGCAATCATGTACATATTCGACGCGAACGCGGGCACGCTCTCGGTGCTGACCGAATCGCGGCCGTGGCTGAAAGCGCAAGCCATGTCGGGCCGGGAAATGCGCCGCGTCGTCGCGCGCGATGGATTGAGTATTCCCGTGCATGTGACCCGGCCAACCGGCCAGAAAGGGCCCGCGCCGATGGTGGTATTGGTGCATGGCGGACCCTATGTGCGCGGCGGCGAATGGGCGTGGGACGCCAATTCGCAGTTCCTCGCGTCGCGAGGTTATGTTGTGCTGGAGCCCGAGTTTCGCGGTAGCGCGGGGTTCGGCTTCAAGCACTTTCGCGCGGGGTGGAAGCAATGGGGACTCGCCATGCAGGACGACATCGCCGATGCCACCCGCTGGGCCATCGAGCAGGGCATCGCGGACCCTGGCCGGATTTGCATCGCCGGCGCCAGCTATGGCGGATACGCGACGTTGATGGGGCTCATTCGTTATCCGGATCTCTATCGCTGCGGCGTCAATTGGGTGGGCGTCACGGATCTGGACCTGCTCTTTACCAGCCGCTGGAGCGATTTCAGTGACCTGTGGCGGGAATATGGCATGCCGGTATTGGTCGGAGACCGCGACAAGGACGCGGCGCAATTCGCCGCGACTTCGCCAGTGAAGCAGGCCGCGAAACTGACCCAGCCGCTATTGATGGCGTACGGTGGCGATGATCGCCGCGTGCCGATGGTTCACGGCATCACGCTGCGCAGCGCCGTGGCGTCGCACAACAAGAACCTGGAATGGGTAACCTATCCTGACGAGGGGCATGGCTGGATGCTCGAAGCGAACACCTTTGATTTCTGGACGCGGGTGGAAAAGTTTCTGGACAAGAATCTGAAGCAGGCAAACTGAGCGGGCTGCGTTGGCGCTGCGCCGCACTCCATTGCGCACAAGACATCCGATGACGTCCAGAGGGAGCGCAATATTTCAGCATTCTTTGATCTAACCCTTTGATGCAAATCCAACTCGGTGGTAGGCTATTTTCAGCAACCAGAAAATAATTCCGCATTGGAGAATTCATGTCGACCTACACGACGCAACAGATCCGCACCATCGCACTTGTCGGCCACGGCGCCGGCGGCAAGACGACCCTGGCTGAAGCCATGCTGCACCGCACCGGGACGATCGCGACGCCCGGCAGTGTAGAAAAGGGGACGACAGTCGCCGACTTCGATCCCCTCGAAAAAACCTACCAGCACTCGCTCAATTCCTCCCTCCTGCATTTCTCCCACCTCGACACCCACATCCACCTGATTGACACCCCCGGGTACCCGAATTTCATGGGCCCGGCGATATCGGCGCTGGATGCGGTCGAAACCGTGGCGGTGGTGATCAATGCACAGAATGGAATCGAACTCACCACGCACCGCATGATGACGCTGGCGCAAAAACGCCATCTCTGCCGGATGATTGTGATCAACAAGATCGATGCGGATAACGTCGATTTGCCGGCTCTGCTGCTGGAAATTCAGGAAGCGTTCGGCAAGGAATGCTTGCCGATCAATCTCCCTTCGAACGGCGGCAAGGCGGTGATCGATTGTTTTTTCAATCCGGCAGGCGATGCGGATTTCTCATCGGTGGCCGCGGCGCACTCCGCGCTCGTCGATCAGGTGGTGGAAGTCGATGAAGCCTTGATGACACTGTATCTGGAGCAGGGCGATTCGATCACGCCCGAGCAATTACATGCGCCTTTCGAAAAAGCGCTGCGCGACGGGCACCTGATTCCGGTGTGCTTCGTCTCGGCACGCACGGGTGCGGGCGTGCCGGAGTTGCTGGATATTCTTGCCAAGCTTGCACCCAATCCCATGGAGGGCAATCCGCCGCTGTTCGTCAAGGGCGAGGGCAAGGACGCCGCGGAATTCCGTTCCGTGCCGGCTTCCAACATGCACGTCATTGCCCATGTTTTCAAAGTCATTGTTGACCCTTTTGTCGGCAAGGTCGGCGTGTTTCGCGTGCATCAGGGAACCATCACCCCCAATACGCCGCTGTACGTCGGCGAGACCAACAAGCCGTTCAAGGCCGGGCACCTTTACATGCTGCAGGGCAAGGAATACCAGGAGGTGAAACAACTGGTGCCGGGTGATCTGGGTGCAGTGGCAAAGGTCGAGCACATCGCGTTCGATTCCGTGTTGCACGATTCGCATGACGAGGACCAGATTCACCTGTTGCCGCTGGAGTTTCCGCAGCCGATGTACGGCCTTGCCGTGGAGCCGAAGCGCCGCGGCGACGAGCAACGCATTTTCGAAGTGCTGCACAAGCTGGAAATGGAAGACCCGTGCTTTGTGATGGAGCGGCATCCCACCACGCACGAAACGGTGATCAACGGCTTGGGCGATTTGCACATGCGCATCATGCTCGAGCGCATGAACAAGCAATACAACCTGGAAATCATCACCAAGCCGCCGAAGATTCCCTATCGTGAGACCGTGATGGCCAAGGCCGACGGCCATTGCCGCCACAAGAAGCAATCGGGCGGGGCGGGACAATTCGGCGAAGTCTTCCTGCGCATCGAGCCACTGGCGCGCGGCGCGGGTTTTGAATTCGTCAACGATATCCACGGCGGCACCATTCCCACGCAATTCATCCCTGCCGTGGAAAAAGGCATTCGCGAGGTTCTGGTTTCAGGCCCGCTGGCGAGTTTTCCGGTGCACGATGTGCGCGTCATCATTTACGACGGCAAAAGTCATCCGGTGGATTCGAAGGAAGTGGCCTTTGCCACCGCGGGACGCAAGGCGTTCATCGATGCGATTTCCAAGGCGCGGTCCGTGCTGCTGGAACCGATCGTGAATGCCGAGGTCACGGTACCCGATACATACATCGGCGCGGTGACCGGCGATTTGTCCTCGCGCCGGGGGCAGATTACCGGCACGCGCGGACTTTCCGCCGGCGTGTCGGTGGTGACGGGGGTCGTGCCGCTGTCGGAATTGCGTGACTACCAGACGCGACTGAAGTCACTTACCGGCGGGCATGGCAGCTATGGAATCGAGCTCTCACATTACGAACCGGTGCCGGCGCATACGCAGGCGGAGTTGGTGAAGATTTACAAAGTGCATGCGACGGAAGAAGACTGACGGCGAGTATTGATAGCCGGGGAATCCCGACCAGGGTTCATGCATAAAACGCTAGCACTGGCGCGCTGTTCAGGCCGAAAAGGTCTGAAAAGGCGCGCCAATGCTGGAGTTTTGCAATTATTCTCTATATACCGCGCCGCGCTGATGGAGACGTCCACCGGGATAGCCTCCGGTTCCCCCGGCGTCGCGACGCTGGATCTTCATTTTTGTCTGGACCTTGATTTTTCCTTGAGGAACGCGTCCGCGGCTTCCAGCGCCCGATCACGATTGAACAGAATATCCTCGCGCGTCAGTTTGATTTCGATATCCGGTTTCACGCCTTCGCCTTCAATGCGTTTTCCTTTCGGCGAAACGAAGCCGATCTCGCTGTATGCCAATTGTCCCCCACCGGGTAAGTCGGCGTAGCCCAGATAACCTAGCAGGCATCCACAACTGCGCTGCCCGATCACGGTTGCGCGCCCCAGATCCTGCAGCGTGCTGGAAAATATTTCGGATGCGGATGCGCTGAGTTCGTTGGTCAGTATGACCAGCGGTTTCTTATAGGCATTTTCCTTGCTGCCGTTGAGTTCCGTTTCCAGTTTGATGACGGGAATGAACGCCACCGTGACTGGCTGGCCGCTGCGTGTCAGGACGCGTGCCCCCTTGGCTTTTTCGCTCAGGAATCGTGTGATCAAGGTGCTCGACATGGCGAGCGATCCACCGCCGTTGTTGCGAAGATCGACGACCATGCCAGGCGTGTCTTTCATGTTGTCAATGGCGCTGAGTATGCCGTCCTCCATTCCCCCCAGGAAATTGGTAAACCGCACGTAGCCATGCCCGGATGGCAATATGCGCCAAGTGATTTCCGGCGGTATACGGAATATCCGGCGTTTCATCGTGACCGGAATATCGGCACCAGCACTGTCGGCAGTTCCGGAGCGGGCGAACGTCATGCTGACCATGCTATCAACATCGCCGGCGGTAATTTTGCGAATCGCGCCGCGCGTGCGTGCCCACGGCGTGGACGAATCGCGTACCTCCGTCATCAGGCGTTTGTAGCGCGCCATCGCGGGTTCGCCTTCGATCGACTTGAGCGTCATTCCCGCGCGGACGCCTGCCCAGTAGGCATCCGACTGTATATGTACACTGGTGACGACGAGCTCATCGCCAATTTCCAGGAAACCGATACCGAGCGAATGTGATTCGTGATCGCGCTGCTGCGCGACCTGCTTGGGGCCGTGCACCCGCGTGTGCGAATCCCTGAGTTCGCCGGTCATGCGGTCCAGCGCCTCCCAGTAATCGTCATCGCTGGCGGCGGACAAGATGGACGATTCGTATTTCCGGCGGGCGGCGCCCCAGTCAACACCGTTCAGCTTCGGGTCGTAGTACTTCTCGTTGATCGTTGTCCACACGTAGTCAAGTGCCGCCTGCCGCCACGAGTTGTCAGTCGATGGCACCGGTACGTTACTGGCGGGTTGATCCGGATAATGCCGGCCGACGATATTGTGCGGATCGAGCACGGCACAACCCGGGATGAGCATCAATACACCGAGAATCAATGGGAGCAGTTTGATCATGTTGGCGATGGACGCCGAAAATTGAATCGACAATTATCTGCGATTCAACCGCGATATCGCGAACATCGTCACGCCTTTCAGCCGTTTCGTCGCCCTTGGCTTGTTTCTGGGTGGGGGCAAAGGGATACTGCCAGCTTCGACCACTCTGCACGGAAAAATTCCATGGAACTCGTGATCAACGGTCTTTCCAAGACCTATCCCAACGGCGTGCAAGCGTTGAAAAATGTCACGCTGACCATCCCAACGGGAATGTTTGGCCTGCTCGGCCCCAACGGCGCGGGTAAATCCACACTCATGCGTACGCTCGCGACCTTGCAGGACGCCGATGCCGGTTCCGTGCGTCTGGGCGACATCGACGTGCTCAAGGATAAAGACGCGGTGCGCCGGCAACTGGGCTATCTGCCGCAGGAGTTCGGCGTCTACCCCAAGGTGTCGGCCATGGACATGCTGAATCATCTGGCGGAACTGAAGGGGTTATCCAACAAAAAAGAACGGATGGAGGTCGTATCCGGCCTGCTCAAACAAACGAATCTTCATGACGTGCGCGACAAAGCCCTGGGAGGATTCTCCGGCGGCATGCGCCAGCGCTTCGGCATCGCGCAGGCGCTGCTGGGAAACCCGAAACTCATTATTGTTGACGAGCCCACGGCCGGCCTGGATCCGGAAGAGCGGGTGCGTTTCCACAATCTGCTGGCGGAGATCGGCGAGCAGGTGATCGTGGTGTTGTCCACGCATATCGTGTCCGACGTCAGCGATTTGTGTCCGAACATGGCAATCATTAACAAAGGGGAGGTTCTGTTGACCGGCAAGCCGGCCGAACTTACGCGTGCGCTGGAGGGCCGCCTGTGGGCGACTTCCGTGCCACGCGCTGAATTGGCGGCGGCCAAGCAACGGTACCCGGTGATTTCAACGCGACTCATTTCCGGCAAGACGCGAATTCACGTCATCGGCAACAGGCAGCCCGATTCGGCGTTCCTGCCAGTTGCGCCGGAACTCGAGGACACCTACTTTGCGGCCATCGGCGGTTTTCTGGGTGACCAGACGGCTCAACCCACGGAATCCACGGAATCCAATGAACCCGCGGAATCCGCCGAATCCGCTCTCGCATAGGCAGCACACGAAATGATGACCTCCATTGCGCTGTTTGAATTCAAGACCCGCGTTTCGCGGCTTTCGACCTGGATTTATTTCCTGGTGTTCTTTGTCATGGCCATGCTGTGGATCGCCGCTGCCGGCGGGTTGTTCAAGGATGCCAACATCTCCTTTGGCTCCGGAAAGGTGTTCGTCAATTCGCCGTTCGCGCTCGCGCAGACAGTCTCGTTGCTGGGCATGTTCGGTGTGATTGTGATGGCGGCGGTGATGGGGCGCGCCGTGCAGCAGGATGCCGAATACCGATCGCATCATTTTTTCTTTACCTCGCCGATTTCGAAACTCGAATATCTTGGCGGCCGGTTCATTGGCGCGTTCGGCGTACTGCTGGTGATCTTCGCCAGCATCGGGCTCGGTGCCTGGCTGGCGACGCTGCTGCCGGGCATGGATGCCGAACGCCTGGGGCACAATTTGTGGTCCGCCTATTTGCGGCCCTATGCACTGGTGCTGCTGCCCAACGCGCTTCTCATCGGCTGCATTTTCTTTGTTACCGCGGCGCTCACCAAAAAGATGTTGCCGGTCTATATCGGCAGTGTGCTGTGCCTGATTGGCTATCTGATTTCGCTCCAGTTGCTGCGCGATATCGACAACAAGACCATCGCCGCGCTCATCGACCCGTTTGGCATGTCCGCGATCGGCCGCCTCGCCGAATACTGGACCGTGGCCGAGCGCAATACACGCCCGATTCCGTTTGAGGGCATATTGCTTTGGAACCGTTTGCTGTGGTTGGGGGTTGCCACGCTGATCGCAGCTTTTGGCTTCTGGCGTTTCTCGTTTGCAGGATTTTCCGCCGAACGCGCCGCAGGCAAGACGAAAAAACTCATCGACACGGGCGGTGACGATGCATCGCGTTCCGCATCGATGGCCCGACCGGCCGCCACGCCTGCGGCAGCCCAAATTTCGATCAGGCCCGCCGGCTTGAACCTGTTGCCGCACCTCGTCTGGCTGAATCTGCGCGAGACAATCAAAAACATTTACTTCGGCGTGCTGGTGTTTGCCGGGATCCTGTTTCTGATCTTTGCGAGCACCACGCTGGGAAGTCGTTTCGGCACCAATACCTGGCCGGTCACTTATCAAATGGCTGAACTGCTGGCGGGTACGTTTGCGTTGTTCATGCTCATCATCATCGCTTTCTATGCGGGCGAACTGGTATGGCGCGAGCGCGACAATCGTCTCGACCAGATCATCGATGCGACCCCGGTGCCGACCTGGCTGCCGCTCCTGTCAAAGCTGCTGGCGCTGATGCTGGTGCCGGTGCTGCTCCAATTCCTGCTGATGCTTTGCGGCATGACGATCCAGGCATTCAAGGGCTATTACCACTTCGAGATCGGCCTGTACTTGAAAGGGTTGCTCGGCTTGCAACTGATGGAGTACTGGCTGCTGTGCGCGCTCGCCATTGCGATACACAGCGTCGTGAATCACAAATACCTCGGCCATTTCGTGATGATTGTGTACTACATCATCATTTCGTTCTCAGGCGGTCTCGGCTTTGAACACAATCTGTACAAATACGGATCAATTCCGGCGTTTACGTATTCGGACATGAATGGTTTCGGGCATTTCCTGCCGCGCGCATTTACCTTCCAGGCGTACTGGACGACGGCGGCGCTGCTGTTGGTGATCGTCGCGTATTTGTTATGGACACGCGGCACTGTCAGCGGCTGGCGCGAACGCATCGTCATGGCGCGCGGTCGTTTCAAGGGGGGGGTGGTCGTAGCCACTTCCGTCTCGATGCTATTGTTTGCCGGTTTGGGGGGATTCATTTTTTACAACACCAATGTTCTGAACCGCTACCAGAACAGTGCCGCAGGCCAACTGAGGCAGGTGGACTACGAGAAGAAATACAAGACAACTGCCAGCGCAATGCAGCCACGCATCACGGCCGTTCGCATCAAGACTGATCTTTACCCGAGTGAGCAGCGGGTACGCATGGTGGGTAGTTACCGGCTAAAAAACAAGAACGAGCTGCCGGTCACCGAGGTGTGGCTGGGATTCGCGAATGACGAACTCATTTTTCATCGGCTGGAATTTGACGCGCCCGCAGACCTTGCCGAGAACGACGAGAAGATAGGTGTCCGGCGGTACAAACTGAAGACAGCGATGGCACCGGGCTCTGAGGCGACGCTAAACTTTGATCTCGAGTTGCCAACCCGCGGTTTCACCAATGCCGGTTCGAACACGGAGGTGGTCTACAACGGCTCATTCATCAATGGCCGCAGCATCCTTCCCGTGATCGGCTATCAGGAAAACATGGAACTGACGCGCGACCAGGACCGCAAGAAATACGGGCTTCCGCCAAAGGAACGGATGCGCGATCGCGATGATGCTGAAGGCCTGAAGAGCAACTACATTTCCAACGATGCCGACTGGATCGACTTCGAGGCTACCGTCGGCACGGACGAAGACCAGATCGCCATCTCGCCGGGCTACTTGCAGAAGGAATGGAAAGAAGGTGGCCGGCGGTACTTTGCCTACAAGATGGATGTACCCATTCTTAACTTCTTCGCATTCCAGTCGGCGCGCTACGCAGTCAGGAAAGACAAGTGGCGCGATGTACCCATCGAGGTGTATTACCAACCCGGCCACGAATACAACATCGAGCGCATGATCGCGGGCACCAAAGCCTCGCTCGAGTACTTCAGCAATGCGTTCGGGCCGTATCAGCATAAACAGTTCCGCATCATTGAGTTCCCGCGTTATGCATCATTTGCGCAGGCTTTCCCTAATACGATTCCGTATTCGGAGGCCATCGGCTTCATCGCCCGCGTCCAGGAAAACGACGAGAAAGATATCGACTATCCCTATTACGTCACGGCCCACGAGGCGGCGCATCAGTGGTGGGCGCATCAGGTGATGGGTGGAAACGTGCAGGGTGGCACCATGCTGTCGGAAACGCTCGCGCAGTATTCGGCATTGATGGTGATGAAGCAGAAGTACGGCGAGGCGAAAATGCGCAAGTTCCTCGCCTACGAAATGGATCGATACCTCACCGGTCGCGCTTTCGAGCAGAAAAAGGAACTGCCGCTGGCGCGCGTGGAAAACCAGCCGTACATACATTACAACAAGGGCAGTGTAGTGATGTATGCGCTGCAGGACTACATCGGCGAAGAAAATGTGAATCGCGCGTTGAAGGCATTGGTAGAGGAATCTGCCTACAAGGGACCACCGTATCCGAACGCGACCATTTTTCTCAAGCACATTCGAGCCGTCACGCCGCCGCATTTGCAGTACGTCATCGACGACATGTTTGAAAATATCATCCTGTTCGACAATCGCGCCACCAAGGCGACATGGAAGGAACTGCCGGACGGCAAGTTCCAGGTGAAAATGAATATTACCGCCAAGAAACGCAAGGCTGATAAAACGGGCAAGGAAGAAGATGTGGCGCTCGCGGACTGGATCGACGTCGGTGTCCTGGATGAAAAAGGCGTGCCGATATTCCTCGAAAAGCGAAAGTTCGAGAAGGAAGAAAATGAAATCACGCTGATCGTGGACCGCAAGCCTGCGAAGGCGGGAATCGATCCGCTGAACAAGTTGATCGATCGGCGGCCAAAGGATAATGTCGTCAATGTTGACAAGAGCTGAATGCAAAAGACAAGCACTGTCGCGGGTGTCAGGGCGAAAGTGGCCGAAACGCCGCGCCAGCTCTTGTGTTGGAGCCATTGGATTACATGAATATGATTTGATCTGCTAGCATCGCGCATTCACGAAATTTGATTAACTCTCGCGGAGAAATTCAGATGCGAAAGCTGTTTGTTCTACTTTCCTTCCTTGGCTTGTCGGTCTCCGGCAATCCCGTTGCGGCACAAACGAAATCCGCTGACCAGCCCGCCACGTCGTTTCCCTACACTCCGGGACTCGATATCAACGCGATGGACAAGACTGCGGATCCGTGTGTGGACTTCTACCAATACACCTGCGGCGGCTGGATGAAAAACAATCCCATTCCTGCTGATCAGCCGCGTTGGAGCGTGTACGGCAAGCTCACACAGGATAACCAGCGCTATCTCTGGGGAATTCTCGATGGGTTGGCGAAAAGTACGCAGGGCCGAAATATCCGCCAGCAGAAAATCGGCGATTACTTTGCAGCCTGCATGGACGAAGCGGCGGTTGAGAAGCTCGGTGCAAAACCGCTGCAGCCCGATCTCGACCAGATCAACGCGATGAAATCAAAACGCGAATTGCCGGCCGTACTCGCAAAGCTGCACCTGGCAACGCAGGACGCCGGCTTCTTCTTCGGCTTCGGTTCGAACCAGGACTTCGCCGATTCCACAAAGGTCATCGCTTTCGCCTCATCGGGCGGACTGAGCCTGCCCGATCGCGACTACTACCTCAAGCCCGAGGACAAGTCCAAGGAGATTCGCGAAAAGTTCGTGGCCCACGTGACGCGCACGTTTGAATTGCTCGGCGACAGCGCAGAGGCCGCCAAACGCAATGCAACCAAAGTGATGGAACTCGAAACCGCGCTGGCACAAGCGTCGCTTTCACGCGTCGATCGCCGCGATCCGTACAAGCTGTTTCACAAAGTGAATGCAAAAGGGCTGAAGGCGCTGACGCCGGCGTTTGACTGGAATGGTTACCTGAAAGGGGTTGGCCTTCCGTCAATGAATTCGTACAACGTCACCGAGCCCGAGTTTTTCAAGGCGCTTGAAACGCAGTTGCAATCGCTGAGCCTGGATGACATCAAGACCTATCTGCGCTGGCACCTGGCGCATTCGAGCGCGCCATACCTGTCATCCGCGTTCGTGAATGAGAACTTCAATTTCTTCAGCAAGACACTGCGCGGCGTGCCGGAATTGAAGCCGCGCTGGAAGCGTTGCGTGGCGCTGGTCGATGGGCAACTGGGTGAGGCGCTCGGCCAGGAATTTGTCAGCCGCGCCTTCAGTGCTGATCTGAAGAAGAAGACACTGCACATGACGAGGCAGATCGAAGCGGCCATGCAGGCGGATCTCAACCAACTGGAATGGATGAGTCCGGCAACCAAACTGAAAGCCCTCGAAAAACTGCACAGCATCGTCAACAAGATTGGCTATCCGGACAAGTGGCGCGATTACAGTGCGATGCGTGTCAAACGCGATGACTTCATGGGCAATGTGCAACGCGGCAACCTGTTCGAATCGCGGCGCGATCTGAAAAAGATCGGCAAGCCGCTCGATCGCGGCGAATGGTCGATGACGCCACCGACCGTGAATGCGTATTACAACGCGCAGATGAACGACATCAATTTCCCGGCCGGTGTCTTGCAGCCGCCTTTGTACGATCCAAAAATGGACGATGCGCCGAACTATGGCAATACCGGCGGCACCATTGGCCACGAATTGACGCACGGCTTTGACGACGAGGGGCGCAAGTTCGACGCGAAAGGTAACCTGAAAGAGTGGTGGACGGAGAAGGACGACAAGGCGTTCACGGAGCGTGCGCAATGCGTTGCCGATCAATATGCGCAATACACGATCGTCGACGACATCAAGATCAACAGCAAACTCACGCTGGGCGAGGACATCGCCGATTTGGGCGGGCTGGTGCTGGGGTGGATGGCGTGGCAATCGCAGATCGCCGGTGCAAAGCCGGAATCCCGCGAAGGGTTCTCACCCGAGCAACGATTCTTTATCGGCTATGCGCAATGGGCGTGCGAGAACAATCGTCCGGAAGATCTGCGCGATCGCGCATTGACCAATCCGCATTCTCCGGGCAAGTATCGCGTCAATGGCCTGGTGGTCAACATGCCGGAGTTCGAGAAAGCTTTCTCGTGCAAGGCGGGCCAGCCGATGGTCCGGGAGAATCGCTGTCGGGTTTGGTAGGGCGCGCTCCAAGGGGGCCCAACCGGGCGCATCCCAGGTAAGCCGCCGGCACAGTTCACCCGCATGCTCGCGTTCCGCCGCGTGCGGGCAATCTATCCGCGGAAATCACCTCGTTTCCTGTAAACTTGCGCGCGCCTTCCTACCGGGACACAATCCTTGAAAGAAAAGGCGTTCGGCATGTTCCGTCGGATTCCCGGCTAACGTGCCCGAAACCCCAGAACACAATTTTGAGGAGTTCCCGATGTCTGCCGCTGCCCCCTCCACCAAAGCCGCCCGTGGCGCGCCCGCGTCTCCCTTTGCCTCCATCGGGCTTGATGACAAATACTTGCTGACCCAGGGTCGCGTCTACCTGACCGGCACGCAGGCGCTGGTTCGCCTGCCGATGATCCAGCGTCAGCGCGATCTTGCCGCAGGGCTGAACACCGCAGGCTTCATTTCCGGTTATCGCGGTTCACCGCTAGGCGCATACGACCAGGCGCTGTGGAAAGCAAAAAATTTCCTGAAGGACAACCACATCCATTTCACACCGGGTGTGAATGAGGAACTCGCCGCAACCGCGGTATGGGGCTCGCAACAGGTCGGGCTGTTTGAAGGCGCGAAATATGACGGCGTGTTCGGCATCTGGTACGGCAAAGGTCCCGGGGTGGATCGCTCGGGCGATGTCTTCAAGCATGCCAATGCCGCAGGTTCCTCCAAACACGGCGGGGTTCTGCTGATCGCCGGCGACGATCACGCCTGCAAGTCATCGACTCTGCCGCACCAGTCGGAACACATGTTCGATGCCGCGATGATTCCGGTCCTGTATCCGACCGGCGTGCAGGAGATCATCGATCTCGGCCTGCACGGTATCGCCATGTCGCGCTACTCGGGCCTTTATACGGCGTTCAAATGCATTACCGATACGGTGGATGCATCGGGTTCGATCAACATCGATATCGACTCGCCGAAGATTCTGCTGCCGGAAGATTTCGCGATGCCGGCGGGCGGCGTGTCGATCCGCTGGCCGGATGCGCCGCTGGAGCAGGAGCTGCGATTGCAGCAGGGCAAGATCTATGCTGCGCTCGCGTACTGTCGCGTCAATAAGCTGAATCGCATCACCATCAATTGTGAAAGTCCGCGATTGGGCATCATCGCCTCGGGCAAGAGTTACCTTGATGTGCTGCAGGCGCTCGAGAATCTGGGCATTGACGAGCGCCACGCCGCCGAGATCGGCATTCGCCTGATGAAAGTCGGCATGCCCTGGCCGCTGGAGCCGACCGCCGTGCGCGAATTCGCGTTGGGCCTCGACGAAATTCTGGTGGTGGAAGAAAAGCGCCAGCTCATCGAATACCAGATGAAAGAACAACTCTATAACTGGCGCGACGACGTGCGCCCGCATGTTATCGGCAAGTACGACGATCACGGCGAGTGGGAAGTCGCACGATCCGCGTGGTTGCTGCCGGCGGCAGGCGAATTGACGCCGGCGATGATTGCGCGTGTGATCGCCAAACGCATCGGCAAGTTCTACACCAGCAAGATTGTCGAGGCGCGCCTCAAGTTCATCGAGGACAAGGAAGCCGCGCTTGAACGTCCGCGCGCCAAGATTGAACGCATTCCGACGTTCTGCTCGGGGTGCCCGCACAACACCTCCACCCGAGTCCCGGATGGTTCCAAGGCACTGGCGGGCATTGGCTGTCACTACATGGCGAAGTGGATCCGTCCGGACGTGACCATGACCTTCACGCAAATGGGCGGCGAGGGCGTGCCGTGGGTGGGCATCCAGCCCTTCACGGACATGAAGCACATCTTCGCCAATCTGGGCGACGGCACTTACTATCATTCGGGCCTGCTGGCGATTCGCGCGGCGGTGGCCTCCGGCGTGAATATCACCTACAAGATTCTCTTCAATGACGCGGTCGCGATGACCGGCGGCCAGCCGGTGGATGGTCCGATCAGCGTGCCGATGATCACACAACAGGTGCATTCGGAGGGCGTGAAAAAAGTGGTGGTGGTCACCGATGAGCCCGAGAAGTATCAGGCCGCCGAGATCCAGTCGGGATTGGCGCCAGGCGTCACCGTGCATCATCGCGATGAGCTTGACCAGGTACAGCGCATGTTGCGCGAGATCGAAGGCGCCACCGTCATGATCTACGACCAGACCTGCGCCGCCGAGAAACGCCGCCGCCGCAAGCGCGGCACGTTCCCCGATCCGGCCAAGCGCGTGGTGATCAACGAACTGGTGTGTGAAGGTTGCGGGGACTGCGGCAAGAAATCCAACTGCGTGTCCATCGTGCCGGTGGAAACCGAACTCGGCCGCAAGCGTGCCATTGATCAATCCTCGTGCAACAAGGATTTCTCCTGCGTGAAAGGCTTCTGCCCGAGCTTTGTAACCGTTGAAGGTGGGCAGCTCCGGAAACGCAAGGCGGTCGTGCAGGAAGTGCTGGCGGCGTTGCCGGAGCCTGCCTTGCCGTCGCTCGACAAACCGTGGGGAATACTCGTCACGGGCGTGGGCGGCACTGGCGTGGTGACCATTGGTGCGCTGCTGGGCATGGCCGCGCATCTGGAAGGCAAGGGCGTGGCGGTGCTGGACATGGCCGGCCTCGCGCAGAAAGGCGGCAGCGTGTACACGCATGTACGCATCGCGAAAGCGCCTGAGGATATCCACGCGGTGCGCATTGCCGCCGGTGAAGCCAACGCATTGCTCGGCTGCGACATGATCGTCTCCACTTCCGACGAAGCCATCGCCAAGGTGCAGAAGGGCGTCACCTCGGGCGTGGTGAATTCGGACGTCTCGCCGACCGGTGATTTTGCGAAACAGCCTGATCTGCAAATTCCGGTTGCTGGCATGGAAGACGTGTTGCGCGATGCAATGACGGCGGTGGATTTTGTCAATGCATCGCAACTCACCACCGCATTGCTGGGTGACGCCATCTACACTAACCCGTTCGTGATGGGTTATGGCTGGCAGAAAGGCTTGATTCCCTTGTCGCTTGCCTCAATCCTGCGCGCGATGGAACTGAATGGCGTGTCGGTCGAGAAGAATCAGCAAGCCTTCGATTGGGGCCGACGTGCGGCAGTGGATCTGCGTGCGGTGCAGGCCGTCGCCACGCCGCCCGAAGCCACACCCGCATCGCAGCGACTGTCGCAGTCGATCGAAGAAATGATCAGGCGCCGCGTGGAGCATCTCACCGCGTACCAGAATGCGGCGTACGCGAATCGCTATGCGGCGATGGTGGCCAAGGTGCAAAAGCTCGAAGCCGAAAAATTTCCCGGACTGAAAGCACTATCCGCCGCCGTTGCACGCTACGCCTTCAAGCTGATGGCCTACAAGGACGAGTACGAAGTGGCGCGCCTCTATGCCGACAGCGATTTTCGCCAGCGGATTGCGGCGCAATTTGAAGGCGACTACAAGCTGACGTTTCACATGGCGCCACCGATCATGAGTGAGGTCGATCCGGCAACGGGCGAACTGAAGAAGCGGTTGTTTGGGCCGTGGATGATGACGGCGTTTTCCTTGCTTGCGAAGTTCAAGGGGCTGCGCGGGACGGCTTTCGATGTCTTTGGCTATACCGCAGAGCGCAAGATGGAGCGGCAGCTGATTGTGGATTATGAGTTGACGCTGGAGGAGTTGCTGGGGAAACTGTCAGCGGATAATTATGATCTGGCCGTGGATATTGCGTCGGTTCCGGAATTCATTCGCGGATTTGGGCATGTGAAGCATGAGCATTTTGTCGAGGCGAAGAAGCGGGAGTGGGAGTTGATGGAGCGGTTTCGGAATCCGGTTGCGGGGGCGGTGAAGGAGATTCGGGTGAAGGTGGCGGCGTAACAATTGTCGATTCACTGCGTCGGCGATTGAGATCGCCCATGCATCTTCAACTGGATTGGGTGCAGAGTGGCGCTCTATGGTGTCCGGATATACGAAATGACAATCACCAGATCTCGAATCGCATTGCTTGCCGTTGTTCTGCTTTGTAGTGCGGTCCCGGCCATAGCTGCCGAGAGCATTCCCGTCAACGTGACTGAGGAGATGCTGTTCGCCGACGATCCAAAAGAGTGGCTAAGCGTCAGAAGGGTTTCGCAACCGGAATATCCGAAGGACTTGTTCAAAGCGGGCACAACTGGGCACGTAGACCTCGGCGTTACCATCGATGAAGTTGGTGCGGTTAGGAAAATTGGCACAGTTGTTTCCAATCCCGTCAATCCTTTGTTTGAAAAATCGGCACGCGAAAGTGTGCTGTATTGGTCATTCAAGCCTGCCATTTCGAAAGATTGCGTTCCACAGATTGCCGAGGGTAATGTGCGAATCTGGTTCGATATTCGCGATGGGAAAGAGGCTATTAGTGTGTCCCCACTGAAGCCGGGACAACAATGGAAATGCTAGGCCGGGCACAATGCTTCCAAGTAGACGAGGGATGCTCAATTAGCGACAAAGGTGAAGAGATCGGTTGCATATCCACGAGCGGCGCATTTAGAAGGCGCGCAGGCCGACGTGCATGCGGGGTGATGGAGGTCGATGCGAACCCCGCGCAAGTTGCGCAATGCTGAAATTGCGCATGTGATTACATCCTCAAAGGAAATGCGCCGTGAATTCTCGAAAGAGGTTGTAACCACGCTGAGGCTGGCTTACTTTGAACCCATTGCTTCCTGGAATGATGGAGTTCCAACCCAGCGTCTACGGGTCTCACAGCCATAAACTTGCCGGAAACCCCACTCAAGTGCTAGAGCCCGCCCCCGGGGACCCCAAAATGACCCCAGACGACCTCCGCGCCAAACTCATCCGCAATTTCAACGACGCCAAACTCGAAACTTCCGACCGCGCACCTTTGTACGATGGCTCGCAAAGTGCCCGTCTTGCCCGCGGCACGGCCGCCCAGAAAATGGGCGCGTCGATCGATATCGTTCCGGCCGGCAAGCGGTCCTGTCCGTATCACTTCCATTATGTCGAGGAAGAAATGTTCATCGTCCTTGAAGGCGAGGGCACGCTGCGTGTCGCGGGAGAAATGCTGCCGATCCGCGCGGGGGACACGATCTTCATTCCGCCGGGGCCGGAGTATCCGCACCAGATACTCAATACCTCAGACAAGCCGCTCAAATACCTGTCGCTATCGATCAATGCCGAAACGGAAATCTGCGAGTATCCGGATTCGAACAAGTACCTCGCCTTCTCGCGCACCAAGGGCCCCTTGCTTGAGGGTGGGCGCATGCATCGTGCGAAAGATGATCTGGACTACTGGGATGGGGAAGCGTAGCGCGCTGGACTTGGTGGCGTGACGGCACTCACAAAATTTCGCCACACGGAAGCGAAAAGTCGCCTATCATTTTTCCACGCCCCTCAATCTTTTCTCAAGGACGAGTCATGACGTTTAATGTTTACCGGGATCACAAGAACGAATGGCGATGGTTTTTGCAGGCAGAGAACGGCAAGAAGATTGCCGATTCCGGCGAGGGTTATCACAACGAGCGCGACTGTATCGATGCCATCTCGCTCGTAATGGGCACCAATCTGCAAACTCCCGTCAGGTTTGTCTGATTTCGCCGGGGCCAGCCTCGCCAAGCGTCCAAGGTAATTCGCGACCGGACTGCGCACACGCAGCGATGTCCTGCACGAATGTGCCGAGTGCCAGGCCATTACCCGCGAGCCACGCGTCGTTGTAGTAAGTGCCCTGATAGCGGTCGCCGCTATCGCAGAGGATCATCACGATCGAGCCCGCCTCGCCGGCCAGATGCATCTGCCGCGCGAGCGCCAATGCGCCGATGAAATTGGTGCCGGTCGAGCCACCGCAGCGCCGGCCCAGTGCCTGTTCCAGATAATGGATTGCCGCGATTGACGCGAGGTCAGGAATTTTTATCATGGCGTCGATCACGCCGGGAACAAACGAGCGCTCCACCCGCGGCCGGCCGATGCCTTCGATGCGCGAGTTGGTGTCGAGTGCAAGGCTTGTGTCACCGGTGCGGAACGCATCGAAGAACACCGAATTCTCCGGGTCGGTCGCGCAGACACGCGAGGCGAGGCTACGGTAGCGTATGTAGCGGCCGATGGTCGCGGCGGTGCCGCCGGTACCGCAGTTGCAGACGATCCAGCTGGGCACTGGATGTGGTTCCAGCGTCATTTGCCGGAACAGCGAATCGGCGATGTTGTTATTGCTGCGCCAGTCGGTGGCGTGCTCGGCATAGGTGAACTGATCCATGAAATGCCCGTGGCGTTGCTGCGCGAGTTGTTGGGATTCGCGCGATACGGCATGCGGATCATCGATTAGATGCCAATCGCCACCGTAGAAACGGATGGCGGCGATCTTTTCAGGGGAAGTCATTTTCGGCATCACCGCCACGAACGGCAGGCCGATGAGCCGCGCGAAGTAGGCTTCCGACACCGCCGTTGAACCGGACGAGGCCTCGACGACGGTGCTGTCGCCATTCAGCCAGCCATTGCAAAGCGCATAGAGGAACAGCGAGCGCGCCAGGCGGTGCTTGAGACTGCCGGTCGGATGGGTCGATTCGTCCTTCAGGTAAAGGTGCACGTCGGGATAAGCGGGCAGGTGCAGTGTGATGAGATGCGTGTCGGCCGAACGATTAAAGTCGGCTTCTATTTTTTGTACGGCCTGCTGCGCCCATTCGCGAGTGATCATCGGATTCCGATTGCAGAAACTGTCTGGTGCCGATTATAGGTGTTGCCCGCTGGTACACATAAAACACAAGCACTGGCGGGGTCCGCAGGACAATTGTGCCCGGAAAGGCGCACCAGTGCTTGTTCTACGCCAGTGGAAATGTCATGCGCGCTTCCGTCCCGCCCCCCGCTCTCGGCAATAACGCGAATTGCCCGCCGTGCGCTTTCGCGATGCGCTCGACAATTGCGAGTCCGAGGCCCGCGCCCGAATGCCCACTGCGAGAGATGTCGAGGCGCGTGAAAGGCTGCTTCAGTCGTTCCACTTCTTCCGGCGGGATGCCGGGCCCGCGATCGAGCACCGACAGCACGATGTTGTTCGCTTCTCGCGCGGTGCGCAGCGTGATTTCCGGGCCGGCGTGTTTGCGGGCGTTGTCGATGAGATTGCCGATCAGGCGCTTCATTGCCAGCGGGCGCATTTTCATGGTGGCGTGCGGGGCCAGTTCCAGCGTGATCCCCGCGCCGCCAGCCTCTTCGCGTTCACCACGCCGGGCGCGTTCTGCCGCCGCCTGCAGCAGCCAATTGAGATCAACGCTTTCCAGGTTCTCCCGGCTTTCATCGCGCGCGAAATCCATGAACTGGTCGATGACGCCGTTGATATCCTCGATATCCTTTTCCAGGTCCGCGCGCGTGACCGGATCGGCGGGCAGCATTTCCAGTCCGAGCCGCAAGCGTGAAAGCGGCGTGCGCACGTCGTGCGATACGCCGGCCAGAAACGTGGCGCGATCCCGATCCAGGCGTGAGAGGTTTTCGCGCATCTGGTTGAAGGCGACAGCCACCGAGCGCACCTCCTCGGGACCCATTTCTGTCACGGGCGGCGGCTGACGGCCGTGGCCGATCTCACGTGCCGCGGCCGAAAGCGCCTGCAACGGTCGGTTCAGGCGGCTCACCAGAAACAGCGCGCCCGCCAGCGCCAAAATTCCGCCGAATATGCCCCAGCCCAGCCACGCGATCGAGAAATCCTGTTCGACGACACGGCTCTGTGGGAAAAGCACCCAATAGTGTGCGGTTCCGACCGGGATCTTGGTAATGAACGCCGGCGGTGGCGCCTGAAACGGCCTGCCTTCCGCGATCGCTTGCGATTGCATGGCCAGCGCTCGCGCAGCGCGTTGCGGTCGCTGAAACACGAAGATATCCGCCTCGGGACCAAACTGGTCGCGCAGACGCTCACGTGCGGCGCGGATGACGGGCGTGTCGGGAGCGGGCTCGAGCGGTTCTTCGGCGATGCGTTGCGGCGGGATGACGCGTATGCCGCGCTCTTCGCGCAGCTTCATCAGGAAGTCACGGTGTTGCTCCGCAGGAATGCTTTCGAGGGCCGCGCGAATGGTCTTCAGGTGGCTGATATAGCCGATGGCGACGCCCTGAAAACGCGGCTGTTGCGAGTAGTAGCGGAACAGCAGCACCGACACCAACTGGCTCGCGATCAATGCAAATATGATGACCAGTGCCGTGCGCGCCAGCAGCGATTTGGGAATGATGGACATCAGGCGTGCTTGGTCCCATCCGGCACAAACACGTAACCGCGCCCCCACACCGTCTGGATGTAGCGCGGGTTTGCCGGGTCTTCGCCGAGGAGCTTGCGCAGGCGAGAGACCTGCACATCGATGGCCCGGTCAAAACTGTCATGCTCGCGTCCGCGTGCAAGTTCGGTCAGTTTGTCGCGCGACAGCGGCGTGCGGGCGTGTTGCACCAGTACTTTCAGCAGGCCGAATTCGCCGGTGGTCATTGGCATGGGACCGTCATCGCGGGTGAGTTCCCGGGTGCCGAGGTTGAGGCGAAAGGGTCCGAACTCAACGATCTCGTCCTCGGCCCCCGGTGCGCCCGGCACCGGTAACGGCGCTTGTCGACGCAACACTGCATGGATACGTGCGACCAGCTCGCGCGGGTTAAACGGCTTCGGCAGGTAATCATCCGCGCCCATTTCCAGGCCGACGATGCGATCGACTTCATCGCCCTTGGCGGTGAGCATGATGATGGGAATATTCGCCTCGGCACTGGTGGAACCGCGCAGCCGGCGGCAGATGGCGAAACCATCCTCACCCGGCAACATCACGTCCAGTACCACCAGATCGTAGCGATTGCGGGTGAGCGCGCGGTCCAGCGCCGCGCCGTCGGGGACGGTGTCGGTCGCGAATCCCTGTTCGGTCAGGTAGCGTTTCAGCAGGTCGCGAAGTCGCAGATCGTCGTCAACCACCAGAATGCGGTGGCGGGTAGCAGATGGAGTCGTCATGAGCGCATGTTAGAGCGTGGTGGCGCGATCGGGGCAGGCTATCGATGAGCCAATTGTAAGTAAATGTTAGCAAAGCCCCATGTGTTACACCCCGTTACCAACGTCATGCAACCAGGGAGGACTTTGCGCGCTCTATCACTTAACCTGAAGATGTTCATTAAAACAGATTCAGCGCACCCACAACCACTTTTGGAGAACACCATGAACACGTTGAAAACCAGTCTCATCGCCACACTTCTTGCGTTGACCAGCGCATCCATCGCTTATGCGCAGGCTCCCGGCGGCGGCCCCGGCGGCCCTGGTGGACCGAAAGGCGAACGCGCGCAGCAAATGCTCGAACGCATCAAGGCCGCCGACACCAACGGCGACGGCAAGATTAGCCGCGAAGAAGCCAATGCGTCGCTGCCGCGCATCGCCAAGAACTTCGATACGATCGATGCAAACAAGGACGGATTTGTCACCATGGACGAGTTGCAAGCTGCCCGTGGCAAGGGTGGCAAAGGCGGACGCGGCCACAAAATGCACGAGCACATGAAAGCCGCCGACACCAACGGTGACGGCAAATTCAGCCGCGAAGAAGCGAACGCATCCATGCCGCATATCGCCAAGAATTTCGATGCGATTGACACCAACAAGGACGGGTTCGTGACCAAGGAAGAATTGCGTGCTTATCACGAGGCGAATGGCGGGCGTAAATAATCTATCGTAAATTCCACAAGTCCGTCATTCCCGCGTCCCATAGGGAATTCCGTTGGTTGCAGCGGGAATGACGGCAGTAATTTCCGGGCTTGGCGCGTGATGCGTTGAGCCTTGTTTTTGGGTCAGGGCGACGGGAGGGCAGTCAGACGTGAGAAGGGAACTGCCAGTTCTGTGGAAATATTTGATGGTCGTGGCCGCGTCATGCGCGTTGGCGTTCCTGATTGCGCAAAACGATGCGATTGCCCAGGCTCCGGCGAAGTCGTACGTGTCCGCCGGCGCCTGGACGGTGGAAGGGAGCGAGGCAACATGGCGAGATGACGTCCGCAAGCGTGACGTGCCGGTGAAAATATATTCGCCTGGCACGGATAAAAGAAATGTCGTCGCCAAAGTGTCCGGCAGTGCGCTCACCGGCGCACCCGCCAGCGCCTCTGATGCGCGCTTTCCGGTCATCCTGTTTTCCCACGGTCTCGGCGGCAATCGTGCCGGCGGCAAATTGTGGGCCGAGCACTGGGCCAGTCACGGTTACGTGGTCGTGGCCATGCAGCACGCCGGCAGCGACGAGGCGCTGTGGAAAGATCGACCGCCCGCGGATCTGAAGAAAAACATGAAATCCGGCATGACGCTGGGCAATCTCGGACTGCGCGTCAGTGATGTACGTTTCGTGATCGATGAAGTCGTTCGCCGCGCCGGTATCGGCGAGAAACAATTTGCCTACGCCGACACCGCGCGCCTCGGCATGTCGGGACATTCGTTTGGCGCGCACACGACACTGGCGGTGGCGGGGCAGAAGGCCGGAGTCCTTGGCGGCCAGTCAGGGCTGGACACGCGCATCGTCTCGGCGATCGCCTTCAGTCCGAATGCCCGAAACAAGCGCAATGTCGCGCGCCAGTTTGGCGATATCCAGATACCATTCATGTCGATTACCGGCACCCGGGACGGTAGCATTCTTGACGACGGCACGCGCTATCAGGATCGCATGCTTCCCTATGAAAATATGCCGGCGGGTGGTAAGTATCTGGTCGTGTTCGATGGTGGCGATCACATGGTGTTCGGCGGCCATGAACTGGGCGTGCGACGGCCGGAAACGTCGCGGGACCGCGAGATCCAGTCGGCTGTGAAAGCGGCGACCGTGGCATTCTGGAATGTCACGCTGAAACGTGACGAATCGGCGAGAAAGTGGCTGGATTCGGCTGAGAACTCGGCATCGCTCAAATTCATGCTCAATGAAAACGATTTTTTAGCCTCAAAATAGCCCGATGAGTAATGTCATGAAGATATCTCCGCTTGTGCGCACGATTCTGCAGGCTTTCTCGCTGCTGGTGCTGGCCCTGCCTGTACATTCCGCTGTTGACGAACCACTCGGCGCGGACAATGCACGCCACCTGCTCAATCGCACCGGTTTTGCGGCCTCCGATGGGGATATTGGAGTCTTCGCGAAACTCAATCGAGCTGAAGCAGCGGATCGGTTATTGAAGGCGGCCCAATCGGTCGCGACGCAAACGCCCCCGGCATGGGTGAGCGAACCGCCGGTGCCGCCGGTACGGTTGCGTGACATGTCGCCTGAAGAGCGCCAGGCGCAGCAGCGAAAAAATGTGGAACGGGCTTTTGAATTGCGCGAATGGTGGTTCCGCGAAATGCTCACCACGCCTTCGCCGCTGACGGAAAAGATGACGCTGTTCTGGCACAACCACTTCGCCACCAGCCAGCAGAAGGTGCGCTTCACGCCGTTGATCTACCAGCAGCACGTGATGTTGCGCCGCAATGCGTTGGGCAATTTCGGTACGTTGCTGCGTGAAGTCGCGCGTGATCCGGCAATGCTGATCTATCTGGATGGCGCCAACAGCCGCAAGGAACAACCCAACGAAAATTTTGCCCGCGAGGTGATGGAGCTGTTCACGCTCGGCGAAGGACATTACAGCGAGCGTGACATCAAGGAAGCGGCGCGCGCGTTCACCGGCTGGAGCGTGGATCGCGACACGGGGCAATTCATGTTCCGCCGCGGCATCCACGATTACGGCAATAAATCCGTGCTCGGCAAATCGGGAAATTTCGATGGCGACCAGGTGATCGATATCCTGTTAAGAAAGCCGGAGACCGCGCAGTTTGTGACGCGCAAGCTGTGGAGGGAATTCATTTCGCCCGCCGTTGGCAAACCCGCGGACGAGGCGCAAGTTGCACGCTTCGCCGATGAATTTCGCGACAGCGGTTACAACATTTCCAGACTAATGCGGGTGATACTGACTTCGGATGCGTTCTACGCTCCGGGCAATCGCGCGTCGCTGATCAAGTCGCCAGTGGAATTTGTGGTGGGCACCATGAAACAGTTCGATATCGAAACGCCCAACCTGCGTCCCTTCGTGCTGGCGGCCGCGCTGCTGGGGCAGAATGTGTTTTCGCCGCCGAATGTGAAGGGCTGGCCGGGCGGCGAGGCGTGGATCAATTCCGCGACTCTGCTTGGCCGCAAACAGTTGATCGACCGCCTGTTCAGAAACGAGGATGTTTTGGAGGCGGCCCTACGAAGCATGGACGAGATGGCGATGCGCAATGGCGAGGAGCCGCAACCCGGCCGCGAAGCTCGCCAGCGGCGGCAAATGGAACGGCAGATGGGCGGCATTCGCTGGAACCTCGATAAGTGGGCTGACAAGTTTGCAGGAAGTGGAAGCAATCCCGTCCCACGGCAAGGTCTGATGGACATGACCCGCGTGGTGTTGGCCGTGGCGCCGCAAAATCCGCCGACCACGAGCGACAAACCCGCGGACTGGGCGAGACAACTTGTCCATGACCCGGTGTATCAGCTCAAATGAAAAGGCCAATGATGAATCGCCGACAATTTCTGCAATCGATGGGATGGGCCGCGGGTGTTCCTTTGGCGGGCACCTTGCACGGCGTTTCCTGGGCCGCGCCCACCGCCCTTTCCGCCAGCCCCTCGCCATACGAAAACCTGCTGATCCTTATCGAGCTCAAAGGCGCCAATGACGGGCTGAACACCGTGATTCCGTACGCCGATCCGGCCTACGCGTCACTTCGGCCGCGACTCGCCATCGCCCGCGATCAGGTGCTGCAATTATCGGAACGCGAAGGCTTGCATCCGGCGCTGCAGCCGCTCATGTCGATGTGGGACAAGAAAGAATTGGCGGTGGTGCAAGGACTCGGTTATCCGCAGCCCAATCTTTCGCATTTCCGCTCGATCGAAATCTGGGATACCGCCTCGAAGAGCGAGGAGTATCTTGACGCCGGCTGGCTGGCACGCACCTTCGCCCTCGCGCCCGCGCCGCGCAACTACGCGGCCGATGGCGTGGTCGTGGGTTCGAGTGATATGGGGCCACTATCCGGGCAGGGCGTGCGGACCATCGCGCTGGCCGACACTGCGCAATTCCTGCGCAACGCCAAACTGGCTCAGGCGAATTCGGATCAACGCAATGCGGCGCTGAAACATATTCTCGCGGTCGAGGCGGAGATCATTCACGCGGCGGCCAAGCTCAACACCAATTTCGCGTTCAAGACCGAATTTCCGCGCAATGCCTTCGGCAACCAGGTGCGGACCGCCGCGCAACTGGTGGCCAGCAAAGCTGGCATCGCCAGCATTCGCTTGACTCACGCTGGCTTCGATACCCATGCGAATCAGTTGGGCACGCACGCCAATCTGCTGAAAGATTTGGCGGAAGGTGTGGCCGCGCTTAAGTCCGCGCTGGGTGAATTGAATCGCTGGGATTCCACGCTGATCATGACCTACGCCGAATTTGGCCGGCGGCCAAAAGAAAACCAGAGTGGTGGCACCGATCACGGCACGGCCAACGTGCATTTTTTGGCGGGCGGGCGCGTGAAGGGTGGCTTGTTCGGCGAAGCGCCCCAACTCACGCGTCTTGACGGCAATGGCAATCTGCCGTTTGCGGTGGATTTCCGCAGCATGTATGCGACGGTCATCGATAAATGGTGGAGCGGGGATTCAGCACAGGTGTTGGGTGGGAAATTGCCGGCGCTGGATATCCTTCGAGCCTGACGGGAATTTCTCGAATCAAATGAGCATCGGCTGAGGGCTGCCATTGTGGTCAATGCGGCAGGGTGAAACTCAAGCACTGGTGCGGCTATCCGGTCGAAAGCGCCTGAATGAGCCCGTCAGTTGGGATCGACGATATCGCAAGGACTTTGGTACGGATGCAATGTTCATTCCGCCGCGGGCGGTGATATCGCTCGACGAAAGAAGCGAGCGGGCGTTGCGCCCGCCCGCCTGAATCAAGTGCGCTTCACGGCCTCCGGCGACCGGATTCCCGATCGCCGAGTACCGAATGTCGCTCACACGTATCAGAAGATCATGCGCGCGATCGCCAGTCCCGTGATGACCGCCACTGACGTCGCAACCAGTCCGGGGATCATGAACGAGTGGTTCAGCACATAGCGCCCGATCTTGGTGGTTCCGGACAGGTCAAAATTGATCGCGGCGATCAATGAGCCGTAGGTCGGGATGAAAAAATAGCCATTGACTGACGGGAACATGCCGATCAGAAATTGCGGCGGAATGCCCAGTGCGATGCCAAGTGGCATTAGCGCGCGGGTTGTCGCGGCCTGGCTGTAAAGCAGTACCGAGGCGAAGAACAATCCAAATGCAAATGTCCACGGCGCAACCTTCGCCCATTCACCGATCGCGGGCACGATGACGTCCTTATGCGCGGCGATGAAACTGTCGCCGAGCCAGGCCAGTCCAAAAATGCCGATTACGGCGACCACACCGGCACGCAGCGTGGCGGTTTTCGGCACTTCGTCAACATTGACTTTGGTCACCAGCAGCATGATGGCCGCAACCGACATCATCACGATCTCGATGACAATTGGCATTCCAAGCGGACTCTTCGCGCCCGGCAGCTTTCTCAATTCAGGGAAAAAGCCGAACAGTACGACCAGCGCAACGCCCGTCAGGAAAACGAACGCCGCCAGCTTCGCGGCGGGCTTGAGGGGCGGGCGGTCGGCAGCGGGCTTGGGTGCCGGCACCTCGCCAGCCGCGAGCCGCGCCTGATATTCCGGATCGTCCTTCAGGTCCTTGCCGATAAACATCGACACGAACGCCGCGGCAATGACGCCAGCGAGCGTGGCGGGAACGCAGATCAACAGGATCTCCCGCAATCCCCATTGAGCCATGCCCTTTTCGGCGAACAGTCCGATCATCGCGGCGGTTGCCGCGGCGACCGGGCTTGCGGTGATTGCCTGCTGCGAGGCGATTGTCGCCACTGCCATGGGCCGCTCGGGACGGATGCCGCTCCGGTGCGCCGTCTCGTAGATCACTGGCAGCAGCGGATAGACGATGTGCCCGGTTCCGGCGACGAACGTGAATGTCCACGTCGTCAGTGGTGCGACGATCGTCACGTACTTCGGATTGGCACGGATGATGCGCTCGGCAATCCGGACGAGGAAATCGATGCCGCCCGCCGCATCCATCACCGAAGCGGCCATGATGACCGCCAGGATGATCAGCATCACATCGATTGGCGGCGACGTCGGATTGACACCAAAAGCGACAATCAATACCAGCAATCCGACAGCGCCCCACAGACCGAGGCCGACGCCCGACGATCGCGCGCCCATCCAGATCGCCGCAAGTACGACGACAAATTGTAAAGCGATTAACATGGTCATTTTGTTTCTCCCTGGCGATTGCTCGCCGTCGTTACGATCATTGCTCGAACTTCGGGCTGATCAGATTCTCGAACGAAAATACCTCGTCCCAATGCTGCTGCGTCATCAGCTTGTGTTCCTTGACGACGATGTCGTGCAGCGACTTGCCGGTCTCATATCCTTCGCGTGCGATCTCCGCGCACTGCTTGTAGCCGAGCGATGGTTTCAGGACGGTGATAATGCCGAGCGAATTCAGCACCATGTTGCGGGTGTGCTCCGCATTGGCGGTGATGCCCTGGATGCAGTTGGTGCGCAGGCTGTTGACCGCGTTTTCCATCGTCGAGATTGACGTGAATAGCGCGAACGTAATGACCGGTTCCATCACATTCAGTTGCAGTTGCCCGGCTGACGCGGCAAGGGTCACCGTGAGGTCGAGACCGATGACGAGGAAGCTGGTCTGGTTGACGACTTCCGGAATCACCGGATTGACCTTGCCCGGCATGATCGAGCTGCCCGGTTGCATCTGCGGAAGTCTGATTTCATTGAAACCGCAGCGCGGGCCCGAGGCCAGCAGGCGGATGTCATTGCAGATCTTGGTGAGCTTCGACGAGGTCCGTTTAAGGACGCCCGAGAGCAGCACGTACGCGCCGGTGTCGGAGGTCGCCTCAATCAGGTCGCCCGCCAATATGAATTTGGCGCCGGTCAACTCCGACAAGTATTTGGTCGCGAGTTCCGGGTAACCGGGCGCCGCCGTCACGGTGGTGCCGATCGCGGTTGCGCCGAGGTTTATCTCGTGCAGGAACTGACGGACTTCGGCGATGCGTTGTACTTCCTCGCCGATCGTCGTTCCCCAGCCGTGAAACTCCTGGCCGAGCGACATTGGCACCGCATCCTGCAAGTGCGTCCTCCCCATCTTCAAGACCTGCTCGAATTCTTTGCCCTTGGCAAAAAAAGCATCCTGCAAACGCCGCAACGCATCCATATAACTGCTGAGGCGCAAAATCAGTGCAAGCCGGAATGCCGTCGGATACACATCGTTGGTCGATTGCCCGAAGTTGACATGGTCATTTGGACTGACGTACTGGTATTCCCCCTTTTTGTGGCCGAGGTGTTCAAGCGCGAGATTGGCGATAACCTCGTTCGCGTTCATGTTGGTCGATGTGCCGGCGCCACCCTGGATGAAGTCCGTGACAAACTGATCGCGCATTTCGCCGGCGATCAAACGGTCGCACGCACCGGCGATGGCGTCGGCAATCTTGGTATCGAGTACACCGAGATCACGGTTCGCCAGTGCCGCCGCTTTTTTCACGTAACCGAATGCCATGACGAAGTAGGGCTCGGTCGACATCGGGATGCCGGTGATATGAAAATTCTCTTTTCCTCGCAGCGTCTGGACGCCGTAATACGCGCTGTCTGGAAGCTGTTTTTCGCCAAGGAAATCTTTTTCGGTGCGGTAGTTCATTGAGCATTCCTTCGTGAGTACGATGAGTGATTTCAGTCACCAATGAAAATTATGATGCGGCCACGCGGCAGCTGATTTGCGTCTGATCAATCGAAATGCCATTCGCTCGTTTTTTGATATGAGTTAGATCAAACTCCACGGCCGACGCGCACTTTTTTCCGGTTTTGGGAGTGGAATTTGTGGCGGACGGCGCGGTTGTCGAGCGGTGATTGCCGTGATGTTTTTGATAACGGTTCTTCGCCCACCTGTTTTCCCGCTGCACACAGGTTGTTGACAAGTGAATGGGATTGCGGAGGGTTATGTTTTCGGCGATGGATTTGCCAAACGTGTGGGAACGCAGGTTATTAGTGAAACTCCAGCATTGGCGGGCGTTTCCGGGCGAAAACGCCTGAAAAGGCGCGCCGATGCGGGTGTCTCGGTGCCTATTCTTGTAAGCCCTCCGATGGAAACCTGAAAAGGCAAATTCAAATACTTCCTAGGCTTCTCCAAGCCTGCGCATTCGCGCCGCGCATATGTGGACACATCGCACTAGACATGCGTAATCCACTGCCGGATGACATTCGTGAATGCCGTGCGCTTCGCGGCAATGTCCCGCAAATCCCGAAACTTGGCGACGGCTCGATCCGCGGCCAGCCATTCCAGTATCGATTCCGGGTCGGCTATCTTGCTGCCCGCGTCCAGATCGGCGCGCTTCTTTGCGCCGAAGTGCAGTATTAACTGAACGCCATTTTTCGCCCGCAGATGCATGGTCGCGAAAAATTCCGATGTGCGAAAACTCGGCGCATTCCATTTAATGCTTTCGGCGATACAGGGGTCCGTATCGAGAATGATTTGCCGCAGGGCGAGAATTTCCGGTTTGTGTGGGTGATCGAGCGACGCGAGGAAAGTGTCGACGTCCGCGGGTTCGTTCGCCTTGCGCAGGGTGGATTTTGGGTTCGGTGTTTTCGAGGGCACGTTGCGCTCCCATAGGAAATTACAGGGAATTCAGGAAATTGTTCATGCATCCACAAATCACGAATCAAGCTGTAGATGGCCGATTCTAGGATAATGGCGCAATCATTGGTCAAACCTGCCATGTCCGCCTTTAGTCTCCTCGCTCTCGAAACCTCCACCGAACGCCTGTCGCTCGCGATCCTGCGCGGCGATCGCATGTTCGTGCGCGAGGTCGATGCCGGGCAGCGACATTCGGAACTCGCTTTGCCGCTGATGTATGAGTTGCTCGCGGAAGCCGGTACCACGCTGGCGGATCTTGACGTCATCGCCTTTGGGCAGGGGCCGGGCTCGTTTACAGGTGTGCGCATTGCCTGCGGGCTAACGCAGGGATTGGCTTTGGGACTTAACAAGCGCGTGGTGCCGGTGCCGACGCAGATGGCGCTGGCAGAGCAGTGCGGGGCAACGAAGGTCATCGTCGCGCTCGATGCGCGCATGGGGGAAATATATTTCGCCGCGTACCACCAAAATAATGACGCCACCGGCTGGACAGCGGTGGTCGCGCCGCTGCTGGTCAAGCCGGAACAATTGCCGGCGCTGGATGGCGATGGCTGGTGCGGCATTGGCAGCGGGTTTGATGTGCCCGCGCTGGCGGAACATCTATCCCGTTGCTATGGTGCGCAAATCAGCCGCAACGTCATGCATGCCTTGCCGAGCGCGCGTGACGTGGCCAGCATTGCCGCGCGGGAGTTGACGAAATCCGGGCTGGAAAGCGCGCTGTCACCCGAGCATGCCGCGCCCCTTTACCTGCGCAACAAGGTCGCCATGACCATCGCCGAACGGGCCGCGCATCACCTGAAAAAGGCGGCGGCGTGAGCGCGGTATTGGCGATGCCGGTTGCTCCGGCGCTAGAATACCGGCCGCTGGCGGAACGCGACATGACGACGGTCGCTGCCATCGAAGCGAGTGTCTACGTCTTTCCGTGGACCATTGGCAATTTCCGCGATTCCCTGATGAGCGGCTATCAATGTATCGGTTGCTGGACGGGTGACGAATTGATTGGCTACGCGATTGTCATGACGGCGCTGGAAGAAGCGCATTTGCTGAATATCGCGGTGGCAAGTCACTGGCAACGGCGTGGCGTGGGTGAACAATTCCTCCAGCATCTCATACTTGCCGCGCGCAAGCGGCGTCTGGAAATGCTTTACCTCGAGGTGCGACCTTCCAACATCGTCGCGCGCCGTATGTATGAGCGCTTTGGGTTTCGGCAACTGGGAATGCGCCGCGACTATTATCCGGCGGTCACCGGGCGCGAGGACGCGCTGTTCCTCGGCCTTAATCTGGCGGTGCCGATTATATGAATCTGCCCTACGACGAAGACTATCTGCGCGAGATGGAGCTGTGGCCGTTTTTCGAAATGCAACAGCGATCGTTGGCGCAATCGCCGGGCGTGTTGTCGAGTCCATCGGTGACACGGGCGCCACCTACGGAAATTCCTGCACCGGCACGCCACGCGCCACCGCCACAATCAGGTACGGCTCGTGCCGCTTCAGTGTCGCGGCCTGCCGCACCCGTCGAAACAAATCCTGTCGTGGCTGATCCCGCCCGCGTGCCACGTATCGCGCACCTCGATTGGGATAGCCTGAAAAGGGAAGCGGCCACGTGCCAGGCATGCAAATTGTGCGAGAAGCGCAAGCAAGCCGTGCTGGGCGTCGGCGCGCCCAACGCACCGTGGCTGTTCGTCGGCGAGGGACCGGGCGCGGAAGAAGACGATCAGGGAGAGCCATTCGTCGGGCAGGCGGGCAAGTTGCTGGATGCGATGCTGACGGCCGCGGGTTTGCGGCGCGGGCGCGAAGTCTATATCGCAAATGTGGTGAAATGCCGGCCACCGGGCAACCGCAATCCATCGCCCGAGGAGACGCTGGCGTGCGCGCCACTGCTGGACCGGCAAATTGATCTCATCCAGCCCAAGCTGATCGTGGCATTGGGCAAAATCGCGCTCACGCGCCTGACCGGATCCGATGCCAGCATCGCATCGATGCGTGGCAAGCTGCATGCGTATCGCGGCATTCCGGTCATCGCGACTTATCATCCGGCCTATCTCCTGCGTAACCTGCCGGACAAGTTGAAGGCGTGGGAGGATTTGATGATGGCGAAGAAGGCGATGGCGGCTTTGTAATACCTGTCGGGAATTTCTGTCAACGTGGACGAACCGGAGCGGACCAGTAGCCGGGATGAAGCGAAGCGCAATCCGCGTTCGTCAGTAGTCAATATGGACATGCAAAGAATGCTCCTCGATTACGCTACGCTTCATCGAGGCTACGTCAACTGTCATTCCCGCCATTTTGCGGAATGACGATAACGGAAGATTGCGACGAAACCAGAGCGTAGCGCGACGGATGACGGACTTTGTCGACCCTTTAACCCCTTGCAAACGCTACAATCACCCCTATTTATCTGGCGCGATCATTTGATCGCCCTTTTTTCTCAGGAGCAAACATGCGCAAATTGGCTTTGTTGTTGGGTTTGGCGGCGATCCTTTCCCTTTCAGGCTGCGGGTACAACGATTTCCAGACGAAGGATGAAGCCGTCAAGAAATCATGGGCAGAGGTACTGAACCAGTATCAACGTCGCTCGGATTTGATTCCCAATCTGGTGGCCACCGTACAGGGCTATGCGCAACAGGAAAAAGACGTACTGCTCGGCGTCACCGAAGCGCGTTCGCGTGTCGGCCAGATGAAGATCGATGAGAGCGTGGTGAACAACCCGCAGGCGATGCAGAATTTCCAGAAAGCCCAGGGCGACCTTTCAAGCGCGCTGTCCCGGTTGCTGGTCGTGGCGGAAAACTATCCGCAGTTGAAATCCGACGCCAATTTCCGCGAACTGCAATCGCAGCTCGAGGGCACGGAAAATCGTATCACCGTGGCACGCAAGCGTTTCACGGAATCCATTGAGCAATACAACGTGCTCACGCGCCAGTTCCCGACCAACCTGACGGCGATGCTGTTCAGCTACGCAGTCAAGCCGCAATTCACGGTTGAAAACGAGAAAGCCATTTCGGTTGCGCCGAAGGTGGATTTTGGTGCCAAGCCTGCACCTGCGCCCGCTCCTGCGCCCGCAAAATAAGCACCCATTCTGAATCGGAGCACGATGATGGGATCGCGGGCACATAGTGTGCTGATGCGCATCTTCGCCTTGATGTTGCTGTGGACGGCCTTTGCCGTCCACGCCGCCGAGGGCGATCCGCAACCCATCCCCAAGCTGGACAAACGTGTCATCGATTTGACGGCAACCTTGTCCGCCGCAGATGAATCACGCATCGCGTCCCGGCTGGCCGCATTTGAAGCGCAGAAAGGTGCGCAGATCGCGGTACTGATTGTCGGCACCACGCAACCCGAGGCGATATTTGACTATGCGTTTCGGGTCGGCGAGGCCTGGAAGCTCGGCCGCAAGGGTGTCGACGATGGCGTGCTTTTTGTGATCGCCAAGAATGACCGCAAGTTGCAGATTCTCACCGGTCCCGGCCTGCAGGGTACGCTGACCGATGCCATGTCGAAGCGCATCATCAGTGAAATTGTCGGTCCGAAATTCCGCGCGGGTGACTTTGCCGGCGGGATCGAACAGGGCATTGAAAAAATGATTGGCGTGCTGCAGGGCGAGGCGCTGCCGGCGCCGCCGAAGAAACGTGTTGCCTCCCAGAGTGTGAACTATGAAAATTTCCTGATGCTTGGATTTGTGGCGGCACTGGTGGTCGGGCCGTTGCTGCGGTCGCTGCTGGGTAGGTTTCTCGGCGCCAGTGCGACGGGCGCCGTGACAGGCGCGGCGGCATGGTTCCTCGCGGGCGGAATGGTGTTTCCAATCGTGGCCGGCGTAATCATTTTCATTATTGTGCTGATGATGGGCGCGATGAGTCTTCCGGGTGGGCGCGGTGGCGGCGGTGGCTGGTCGAGCGGCGGCGGCTCCGGAGGATTTGGCGGCGGGTCGTCGGATAGCTTCAGTGGCGGCGGTGGCAGCTTTGACGGGGGCGGCGCCTCCGGCGATTGGTGATCGATATGCATTGGTTAAAACGCTTTTTCCGTCACGTCTGGATGTCGCCGATTATCCTTGGCAGGCGGTTTCCGGCGGCGACGCTCGCGGCCATTGAGCATGCGGTGGCCATGGGCGAAAAAACCCATCGCGGCCAAGTGCGGTTTGTCGTCGAGGCGGAACTCAACACCGGTCAGCTTTGGAATGGGATCACCTCGCGCCAACGGGCGATCGACGTTTTTTCACTGCTGCGCGTGTGGGACACAGAGGAGAACAATGGTGTTCTTGTCTACATCCTGCTCGCCGACCACAAAGTTGAAATCATCGCGGATCGCGCCATTCATCGCGAGGTTGGCGATGATCGCTGGCGCGCAATCTGCAAAGAGATTGAAGTGCGCTATCGGAAGGGTGATTTTCTCAATGGAAGCGTGATTGGCATAGAGAAAATCAGCGCGGAACTCGCGCATTGTTATCCGGCGCGCGGCGATGAGAAAAATGAGCAGTCGGACAAGCCTGTTTTGATGTAACCGCTGGGTAACCCTGCAGGATGCGCCGCTTCGAGCGCAACATTATTTACAAGGTAAACTCAAGCACTGGCGCGGCATTCGAGGCATTTTCGGCCGGAATGCCCCGCCAGTGCTTGAGTTTCAATGCTGGATGATGGCCGCGCCGTTCAGTGCGGCCGTTCTACAAAGTGTGACGGTGTCTCGCCTTTCTCAATACCGATTAACTGATCAATCTCCGGATGGCGCTGATGATTCAGCCGGTTCCAGTACATGATCAGCACCATCAGTGCGGCGACATATCCGCCAAACATGATGATGATCATGTTGATCGATAACTGGAACGAGAGCATCACGGAATAGATCGCCACCATCAGCAGGATATTGAGGTTCTCGTTGAAATTCTGGACGGCGATCGAATGGCCGGCCGAGAGCAGAACGTGCCCGCGGTGCTGTAGCAGTGCGTTCATCGGCACCACAAAGAAGCCGCCCAATCCACCAATCAGAATCAGCAATACGCAAACGACTGGTAGCGCATAGGTGACAGGCATCAGCATCACGGTAAAGCCCATGGCAACGCCGAATGGCAGCACGCTCAGCGCGTTCTTGAGTGTCATGTATCGGCCCGCCACCACGGCACCGATGATGGTGCCAACACTCGCGACACCCATCAGCAGCGAAGCCTGATCGAGGCGCAAGCCCAGATGTTGTTTGCCCCATTCCAGCACCATCAGTTGAAGCGTGGCGCCCGCGCCCCAGAATAATGTCGTGACGGCCAGGGAAATCTGGCCGAGTTTGTCTTTCCACAAAGTTTCCACGCAGTGCCAGAAATCGGTGATGAGCGTCACTACGTGGGTTTCCTGCTTGCGATAACGCGCGCCGGTGTCGGGGATATTCAGATTGAAAATCGCGGCGATAACATAGAACACGGCGATCACCAGAATGGCCGCTTCCGGCGGCGTATCGACGCCGGTGTTGAACATGGGCAAATCAAAGGACAGCAGCCAGCTGGAAACATTGGGACTGACGAGTGCGCCGCCGAGCACCGTACCGAGAATGATGGACACCACCGTCAATCCTTCTATCCAGCCATTGCCCTTGACCAGTTGCTCTGGCGGCAGCAGCTCGGTGAGGATGCCGTACTTGGCCGGCGAATACATCGCCGCGCCGATACCAACGACCATGTAACCGGCAAATACGACCCAGAATCCGCCGTTGCCGGGCAGCTTGAGAAAATCAAAAAAGAAAATGGCAAAACAGCCGACGATCTTGATGGTGTTGGTGATGAACATCACCTTGCCCTTGGGCAAGGAATCGGCAAAGGCGCCGACGAAAGCCGCCAATACCACGTATGAAACCGCGAACCCCCATTTGATCATCGGTGTCATCCAGCTCGGCCCTTGCAGCATCTGGATGAGCGCGACGCACGCAATGAACAATGCGTTGTCGGCGAGCGACGAAAAAAACTGCGCCGCCATGATGGTGAAGAAACCGCGTTTCATCGATGTGTGAGTGAATTAAAGTGCGCCTGTTCATTCAGGCGACGCATAAAGAATGCAGCCATATTACCCGATGTAACTTGCCGTTCCGGCTTGCTGCGGTGCGCAATAGACGCTCATTGCAGCGCGCCACGGAATTGGTTGTTCAATTGCGTGGTCGACTGGTTGGTACGGGCTTCGCTGCGTTCGTCAAGACCCGGTTCACGCGGGATGCCATCCGGTCCGTAATTACTGCACAGGCCGACCAGGCAGAGCGGGATTCTGATTTTTTCCCAAGGCGTCATCGGCCGATCCCGCTCCAGCCGATCCCGGAGTTGCATGATCGGTGCCTTTTTCGGCGCGACATAGTCCTCCGGTTCCACATATCCATAGACAATGATTTCATCGAGCCTCGTGACTGTCTCAACGCGCGCCTTGTCCGCCTCCGAAAATCTCTGTGGCTTTGTGCTCAATAATTGCTTGGGCAGTTTTTTCGCCGCGGTTTGTGCCGGCGTATCAAGCGGATCACTTGCCTGGACTTTCGAAGGCGTGTCAGGGGAGGATCCAGACGCGCCCGTTTGCGCGCCCGCTGGCCACGACAGGACCATCAGCGCGCAAACCCAGCCGAATCTCATCGGCTAAAGAACTTCCGCGGCATGATCGGCAAGACGCGAACGCTCACCGCGCTGCAGGGTGATGTGACCGGAATGTGTCCAGTCCTTGAAGCGATCGACCACGTAAGTCAGTCCGGAAGATCCCTCGGTGAGGTACGGCGTGTCGATCTGCGCGATATTGCCGAGACAAACCACCTTGGTACCCGGCCCCGCGCGGGTAATCAATGTCTTCATCTGCTTGGGCGTGAGGTTCTGCGCTTCGTCAATGATCAGGAATTTATTGAGAAACGTGCGGCCACGCATGAAATTGAGCGATTTCACTTTGATGCGCGAACGGATCAGGTCGCGCGTCGCCGCGCGGCCCCAATCGCCGGCTTCGTCGTCTGTCGCGTTGAGCACATCGAGGTTGTCTTCCAGCGCGCCCATCCATGGATTCATTTTTTCTTCCTCGGTTCCTGGTAGGAAGCCGATGTCCTCGCCGACCGGCACCGTCACGCGGGTGATGATGATCTCCGAATACACCTTGAATTCGAGTGTTTGCATCAGCGCCGACGCCAGCGTGAGCAGGGTTTTGCCGGTGCCCGCCTGTCCCAGCAGCGTGATGAAATCCACTTCCGGATCCATCAGGATATTGAGCGCGAAATTCTGTTCGCGATTGCGCGCCACAATGCCCCAGATATTGTTCTTCTGGTGGGTGTAGTCCTTGAGCGTCTTCAGGACGGCGGTCTTGCCTTCCTGAGCGGTGACCATCGCGTAGAACGGTTTGTCGTCGTCCTGGTAAACGAACTCGTTCAGGCTCAACGACGATACCAGCGGCCCCTTGATGCGATAGAGCGTGCGGCCGTGTTCCTGCCAGGATTCAATATCCTTGCCGTGCTTGTCCCAGAAATCCCTGGGCAATTCGCGCATGCCGGTGAATAGAAGATCGGTATCCTCCAGCACTTTGTCGTTGAAATAATCTTCAGCAGCGACGCCAATGGCGCGTGCCTTGATGCGCATGTTGATGTCTTTCGACACCAGCACCACGCTGCGCTTGTGATTGTGATGTTGCAGGTCGAGTGCGACGGCGAGAATCTGATTGTCTGCCTTGCCACTGTCAGGCAGCGCGGACGGGAAATCCAGCGTCACTGGGCGCGTCTGCAACAGCAACTTGCCCGTTGCCTCCTTGGTGCCGAAGCCCGCCTGACGCCGTTTTCAATGTCGCTCTCGGTGCTGGAAACAATATCGTCCAGGAAACGGCTCGCCTGACGCGCATTGCGCGCGACTTCGGTCATGCCTTTTTTGTTGTTATCCAACTCCTCCAGCGTGATCATCGGCAGGTACACATCGTGTTCCTCGAACCGGAACAGCGATGTCGGGTCGTGCATCAGCACGTTGGTATCGAGCACGAATAACTTGGTATTGCCTTTGGTGGCGGAAGTTTTTGTATTTGCGGGTCTCGGGGCCAAGTGGTTTCCTCTCGTTCGTTACACGTTATTCGTTTTGAGCTCGGGTCGTCAGGAATCGTCGCGCCGCAGATTCATGCCGCCCTGAAAAGTGAAAAACCCTCTTGCGGCGCTTTGCCTCAAGAGGGTTCATCGTGGAAAGTAGAATCAATTCGGCTGGGTGCTTTGCTGTAAATTCATTATGACATGGATTTTGCGGCATTTAAGACTTCCAGGGCATGGCCATCAACCTTGACGCCGCGCCACTCCTTTGCCACTTCGCCGTTGCGGTTAATGATGAAGGTTGAGCGCTCAATGCCCATAACCTTTTTACCATACATGTTTTTCTCTTTGATGACATTGAATATCTTGCACATCGTCTCGTCGCTATCGGACAACAGGTCAAACGGGAAATTCATCTTGGCCTTGAATTTCTCGTGACTGGCGACGCTATCCCGCGATACACCAAACACCATGAAGCCGGCCTTGGTGAATTCCTTGTGCAGATCACGGAATTGCGCGCCTTCAATCGTGCAGCCGGGCGTGTCGTCCTTCGGGTAAAAATAGACAACGTAGGGATGGCCTTTGAATGCCGCGCTGGCGAAACGCTGGTTGCCTGTGGCAGCCACTTCAAAATCGGGGATCGCATTTCCGGACATGGTGATCGGCTCCTGAATCGATTGCGGTTAAAGAAACGTCAGGCAAACAGCAAACTACGCAGCCTCGGCGTGCTTGGGCAAAAATGGCCGGCCTTGCAAAAGCAGGAGACCGCTGCGCCCGGGAATAGAACCTGACTTTGCCTCATAGTACGGCAGATGCGCCCGGTCCAGATTACGATAGACCGTTTCGGTCGATACCAGTTCATACCCCTGGTCCTTCCAGCCCGCCAAAAGTTTATCGAAAACGGGCAGCAAGCGCATGCCTTCGAGCTCGGCATGCAACGTGAAGACATGCGCCGCCATCGGCGCCTGCGCAGCACGAATAGCCGGCGCGGTCTCTGTCAATGTCAGCAATTGTTCATGCACGTTGGCGTCAGTGCAGTTGTCCAGACCGATCAATTCATCGAGCGTGGGAAGAGTGGTGGGAATCTGCGGGCAGTCGATGATCTCGGCATTGACCACCGGAAAATGCGGCGTGGCGCCGGGCATAAGCGCGCGGCCATCGCTGCAATAGTCAAATTTCATTTCCTCTGTGAGTCGCAGTGCATGTCTGGACATCTGCCAGCCGGCAGCGCCATGGGTTCGGGCGGATTCCTTGAAAATGTCCGTAAAGCGATTTTGCGCGAGTTGCATTTGCCCGCGGGTCCAGGCCGCATCGGCTTCGCCGACGCCGTCCTGCCATTTGACGTGATCCCACGTGTGGATGCCGACCTCAAAGCCTTCATCGCGGGTCCTGGACAGAATGTCGCGGCAGCGTTTACCGATGTCCGGTCCCGGCAGCAAGGTGCCGTAGAGCAGCGTCGGAAAGCCGTAATGCGACACCACCGAGGTGCGTTTGACCTTGCCGAGAAAGCCCTTGCGGAACACGCGCTTGATGGCGCGGCCGGTGTGGTCGGGGCCGAGACTGAACAGGAACGTGGCGCCGGCCTGGTGTTTCTTCAACAGGTCGATCAGCGCAGGAACGCCCAGCCTGGTCCCTTTCAGCGTGTCTACATCTATCTTGAGCGCGAGGTACTTTTTCATGAGGCTTTTTTTGGAATAGGACACATTATGCCGCAGCGCAGGCGTAGCCACGTGACGCGACTTTCAAGTTTCTTTGAAGAGGCATTTCATCCGCGGCTGAATCCTCCACCATCCAATTGGCTAAAATGAAGCCATGCAAATCGACCAATCCCAAACCCGGATAACACCCTACGACCAAATTGGCGGCGAGCCCGCCGTGAAAAAACTGGTCGAGAAATTCTATGACTTGATGGACGCCGACCCGGATTATTACGGCATCCGTAAAATGCACCCCCCCACACTGGACGGCTCGCGCGAAAAACTGTTCAAGTTCCTGATGGGCTGGCTGGGCGGTCCGCCCCTCTATGAACAGGAGTTCGGTCATCCACGACTTCGGGCGCGGCATTTGCCGTATGCAATTGCGTCGGCGGAACGCGACCAGTGGATGGCCTGCATGGTTCGCGCGATGACCGACACCGGTATCGAAGCAGACATGAGCAAGCGGCTCGCGCAGTCATTCTTTCAAACGGCGGACTGGATGCGCAATACCGGCGACAACTGATGAAACTCCTTATTGGGAGCGGACTTCAGGCCGAAAATGGCCGGAAACGTGCGCCAGCGCTTGTGTCTTGCCAGAAATTCGCCTTGAAGTGTTACCGTGAATTCTGGCTGGATGCCTGGCGGCGGGTGCGCCATCAAAAGCCGGAAAACGCGCTAAATCACTGAAAGGTTGGGATTTTCATAGGGAAAAACGGGCAGTCATGATAGACTTGCGGGTTATCCAATCTGCCTCACCCATTGAAAGCTTTTCATGCCTCGCGCCTTAAGAAATATCGCCATCATTGCCCACGTTGACCACGGTAAAACCACGCTGGTTGATAAACTCCTGCATCAGGCCGGCTCGTTCGCCGCCCATCAGCACATCGCCGAACGGGTGATGGATTCCAATGACCTGGAAAAAGAGCGCGGCATCACCATCCTCGCCAAGAACACCGCCATCGACTACGAAGGCGTGCATATCAATATCGTCGACACCCCCGGCCACGCGGATTTCGGCGGCGAGGTCGAGCGCGTGCTGTCGATGGTCGATAGCGTGTTGTTGCTGGTTGATGCCGTGGAAGGCCCGATGCCGCAAACGCGGTTCGTGACCAAAAAGGCGCTGGCGCTGGGATTGCGCCCAATCGTCGTGGTGAACAAGATCGACCGTGAAGGCGCGCGCCCGGACTGGGTGGTGAATCACACCTTTGAATTGATGGATAAGCTGGGTGCCACGGAAGCGCAACTCGATTTCCCGATCGTGTACGCCTCGGCATTGAATGGCTGGGCGACGCTCGACTGGAAACAGCCCGCGACCGACATGCGTGCGCTGCTGGATACCATTTTGAAACACGTTCCGGCGCCGTTCGCGGAATCAGAAGGATCGTTGCAACTGCAGATTTCCGCCCTTGATTATTCGAGCTACGTCGGGCGCATCGGCATCGGCCGAATTCGCCGCGGCAAGATCAAGTCGGGACAAGAAGTGCTGCTACTGACACCGGACAAACCGCCGAAGCGTGCAAAGGTCAATCAAGTACAAAGCTTCCAAGGCCTTAACAAGGTGCCAATGGATGTCGCCGAGGCGGGTGAAATCGTATTGATCAACGGCATCGATGATCTGTCCATTGGTTGCACCGTCGCCAGCACGGACAATCCGGAAGCGCTGCCGTTGCTGGGCGTGGACGAGCCGACGTTGACCATGAACTTCCAGGTCAATACCTCGCCATTCGCCGGTCAGGAAGGCAAGTTCGTCACGTCAAGGCAGATTCGCGAGCGCCTGGACAAAGAGTTGCTGGTGAACGTGGCCTTGCGGGTCGAGGAAACCGAGGATACCGATGTGTTTCTGGTGTCGGGCCGCGGTGAATTGCACCTGACCATCCTGCTGGAAAACATGCGCCGCGAAGGCTACGAACTGGCGGTCGGCAAGCCGCGGGTGGTGTTGAAAGAAATCAACGGCGAACAATGCGAGCCGTATGAAATGCTCACGGTGGATGTCGAAGACAGCAATCAGGGTGCGGTGATGGAGGCGTTGGGCCAGCGCCGTGCGGACTTGCTCGACATGGTACCGGACGGACGTGGGCGAGTGCGTCTTGACTACCGCATTCCCGCGCGTGGCCTGATCGGCTTCCAGACCGACTTCATGAACATGACGCGCGGCACCGGCATCAAGAGCCACATATTCGACGAGTACGCGCCGATCCGCGGCGATCTGCCCTCGCGCCGCAACGGTGTGCTGATTTCCGGCGAGCAGGGCGAGGCCGTGGCCTATGCGCTGTGGAAATTGCAGGAACGCGGCCGCATGTTTGTCACGCCCGGCGATCGCCTGTACAACGGCATGGTGATCGGTATCCACAGCCGCGATAACGATCTGGTGGTCAATCCCATCAAGGGCAAGCAGCTCACCAACGTGCGCGCGTCCGGCACCGACGAAGCGGTCGCACTGGTTCCGGCCATGCAGTTGTCGCTGGAAAGCGCGATTGAATTCATCGACGATGATGAATTGGTGGAAATTACGCCGAAGAACATTCGCATCCGCAAGCGCTTCCTGCTGGAGCACGAACGCAAGCGCGCGAGCCGCGAAGCCGCGTAGCTTATGAAAACTCCGGTACTGGGGCGGATTTTCGGCCATTACAGGCTGGAGAAGCGCGCCAGTGCTAGAGTTTAGATGGCGTCGTAGACTCTGACGTGGATCTGCAAACACTCATCATCCTGCTGATTGTTCTGGTTGCGCTGCTGATCGTGGCCGTGATCTGGCTGGCGTTTTCCATGCGTAAGGATGACCCGATCGCGGAGCAGGAAACCGCGCGGGCCATTGAAGCCGCGCAGGAAGCGCGTCACCGTGCCATGCTTACGGATTTGTCCGAAGGCCTCGCCAAACAGGGCGATCGCATTGCGACGAGTCAGCTCGATGCATCCGAGCGCGTTCGCCAATCCGTCGCGTCCCTGCAACTTGAGCAAACGCAGAACCTCGCCGGCAACCGTGAGGAAATGATTCGCCAGCTTGCCGCGCTCAATCTCGAAATCCAGCAGAAGCAGGAAGCACTCAAAACAGCGATGCTTGGCGGCACATTGGAAAAGCTGAACGAGCAATCGCTGGCGCAGCAGCAGAAAATCGAATCGACGCTGCGCATGGTCACGGACCGCATCAACGCGTCCATTGAAGGGCTCACCAAATCCACCGATAAACGCCTTGAGGAAATCGGCGGCAAGGTCAACGAGCGGCTCGATGAAGGCTTCAAGAAAACCAACGAGACTTTCGTCAACGTGATTGCGCGATTGGCGACGATCGACGAAGCGCAAAAGAAAATCGACGGACTCACGACCAACGTGGTATCGCTGCAACAATTGCTGGGCGACAAACGTTCGCGCGGCGCGCTCGGCGAACGCCAGCTTGAAGACATCATCAAGAATGCACTGCCGGAATCGGTCTATGAATTCCAGTACACGTTTTCAAGTGGAAAAGTGCGCGCCGATTGCGTGCTGAAACTGCCTGCGCCAACCGGTTTGATCGCAGTCGATTCCAAGTTTCCGCTGGAAAGTTACGAGCGCATGTTCATGGAGGGGCCCGAGCGTGTCTCGGCGGCCGTGTTCAAAACCAGCGTGAAAAAGCACGTCGATGATATCGCCGACAAATACATCATTCAGGGTGAAACCGGCGAGGGCGCGGTGATGTTCATCCCGGCCGAAGCCGTTTTCGCCGAGATTCATGGCAATCATCGCGACCTGATCGATTACGCCGCCGCGCGGCGCGTCTGGCTGGTATCACCGACCACGCTGATGGCGGTGCTGAATACCGCGCGGGTTGTGCTGAAGGATGTGGAAACGCGCAAGCAGATTCACATCATTCAGGATGAACTGGGCAAGCTTGGCGCCGATTTTGGACGCTTTCAGGCGCGCATGGACGATCTTGCCAAGCATATCGGCCAGGCCAACAAGGATGTGGAGCAAGTGCACATTTCCAGTCGCAAAATCAGTGAACGTTTTCAGAAAATCGAAAAAGCCGAGCTCGATCCACCAATTACGCCGACCGCCATCGGCTCAACGGAAACTGCCGATTTACCACCCGCGCTGATCGTGGCCAAAGCAGGTGAGTAGAGGGTGTATCAGTGTGTTGCTTGCGCGATCGGATGTGAGCGCCGGCAACGAAACGGCACGCAACTTCCTTTGGACTGAAATCCGGGTAATTGTGACGCCTGCTGTTACGTTGGCTCAAGTAGAATCAAGCCCATGAAGACCATCGCAATCGCCGGCTACTCCGGCAGCGGCAAGACCACGCTGATCGAAAAAGTCATTCCCTGCCTGGTCATGGAAGGATACAAGGTCTCGCTGGTCAAGCACGCGCATCACGAATTCGATATCGACCAGCCGGGCAAGGATTCGCACCGCCATCGCCTGGCGGGCGCGACGGAGGTGCTGATTTCGGCCAGCAACCGCTGGGCTTTGATGCACGAATTGCGCGGCTCGGCGGAACCATCATTGGAAGAGCAGTTGAAGCATTTGTCACCCTGTGATGTGGTAATCGTCGAGGGCTGGAAGTATCAGGTGATGCCGAAGATTGAAGTGCATCGCAAACTGGCGGGTAAGCCGCTGCTGTTTGTCGATGATCCCTCGGTCGTCGCCGTGGCGACCGACGAGTCGCTTGCGACCGGGCTGCCGCAATTTGCGCTTGATGATGCGGAAGGCGTGGCGCTGTTCATCATTCACCACCTTGGCCTGCGCAAGGCAGCCATGCACGTCGTGAAGTGAACGTGTGACGGCATCATGGTGAAGGTCATGTTCTTTGCAAGTCTTCGTGAGGCGCTTGGCACGTCGCAGGAAGCCGTGTCCGTGCCCACGCCGGCAAACGTAGGTGCGTTGATCGGCGAATTGCGCGCCCGGGGCGAGACTTGGGCACAGGCGCTCGCCAGCGGCAAGCGCTGGCGTGTCGCGGTGAATCAGGAGATGGCCACACTGGAGACGGTACTTTCCGAAGGTGATGAGGTGGCGATATTTCCGCCGGTAACAGGTGGGTAGTGATGAAACATATACTTACGCCATGAAAATCAGTATCCAGACTGCGGACTTTGATGTGGGCGCGGAATGTACGGCGCTCCGCGCAGGGAACGCGAAAATCGGCGCGATCGCGTCTTTTGTCGGGTTGGTGCGTGACATTAATGAGGGCAGTGGAGTTTCGACACTCACACTGGAGCATTACCCGGGCATGACGGAAAAGGCGCTATCCGCGATAGTTTCGCGGGCCCAATCGCGTTGGGATGTCCTCGATTGCACGGTGATTCACCGCGTCGGAGACCTGGCGCCCACCGACCAGATTGTGCTGGTGATTGTCGCCAGCGGCCATCGGGGCGATGCCTTTGCGGCCTGCGAATTCATCATGGATTTCCTGAAGACAGACGCGCCGTTCTGGAAAAAGGAACAGACACCGCAGGGTGAGCGCTGGGTGGATTCGCGCGACAGCGACGCGACAGCGGCGCTGCGTTGGCAGGACAAATTGAAGACGGGTAAATGAAGCCATGCCGATGAGTCGTTCTCCTGAACCGGCGAGAAACGTTTTGGGCGGGCCGCTTCAAAGTTGTTGCACATCGCCGCCCACAGGTTATTTGCGCGATGGTTTCTGCCATACCGGCCCGGACGACCGGGCATCACATACCGTTTGCGCGCAAGTCACATCCGAGTTCCTGGCATTCAGTCTTTCGCAAGGCAACGATTTATCGACTCCGCGGCCGGAATTCAATTTCCCGGGTTTGCAGGCCGGAGATCGCTGGTGCCTGTGCGTTGCGCGCTGGGAGGAAGCGTTCCTGGTGGGCGTTGCGCCGCCGGTGATATTGGCGGCAACGCACGAGCGCGCACTTGAAGTGGTCGAACTTGACGAACTGAAAGCACATGCGGTTGGCGTCAAGTAGTACCACTAAGTGACAAGACGCAAGCTCTGACGCGGCTCCTATGGCATAAATGTCTGGAGAAGCCCGTCAATGCTGGAGTTTCTATTTCAAGCCGGTAATTCGCTGGCGACCGCTCGCGTCAGGCAGTTGTGTTCCACCAACCCAACATGTAAATCGAGGTTGGCGGTGCCCTTCACAATCTTCACGCAGTCTATTCGCGCGTTTCGCGCCAGTAGATGTACTTTAGCGTGCCCACGCCTCCTGCGATGATGGACAGCGCCGCAAGTATCGAGCCGATCGCCAGCGTCGAGACACCCGACATGCCTTGGCCAATGGTGCAACCCAACGCCGTTACGCCGCCAAAGCCCATTAGCAGGCCGCCAATCACGTGGTCTCTTGTGTCTGCTGTCGACGCGAATCCTTCAAGATGAAAGCTCTTTGTCACGAGTGCCCAGGTGAGGGATCCGAGGACGATGCCCAACGCGGAGGCAATGCCGAAAGTGACCGCAAGCGACTTGTCCGTCCAGAGCAGGAAGAGTTCAAGCGTGTACGCAGCGGGGGCGACAAAGCTGAATGTTTCGAGCGTCCTGGAATTGGTGCCGGCGAATACCACTTCAAGCGTGTCGGGATTTTCACCAAAGCCGAGGTGCCCGGTAACATACCACCCAGCAGTGATGAGCAGGCCCATTGCAATGGCCGACGCTACCTGCACAAGGCTGCGCCGGAAGCGTGCATCCTTGAAAACGAAGATCAATAGCGCCACTGCCAGCAGGCCGGCCGTTGATACGATCGCGCTGCGTGCCTCCATGCCCGTGCCGCGGGCAACGGCCTCCGCGAGGCTTTGAGTCTTCATGCCCCATGTGGACAGATCAATTGCCACGGGGTCAAGCCACGTCACGCGCCAAATCGCGGGGAGACCTTTCATGGTCGCGTAGGCAGAAATGGCAATGAACACGATGACCACCAGCGAGCGAATGCTGCCTGCGCCGATTCGCAGCAAATTTTTGTTCGCGCAACCGGAGCCGAGCGACATACCTATGCCGAACGCCAGTCCGCCGACGATTGGCGAGAGGATGCCGAGCGTTGGACGCAGATAAATGGATTTGCTGAGATCGATGAGGCCGGCAATTTGGAGCGCGGTCGCGCCGATGATCGCCACGGCGATCGCCAGCAGCCACATGCGCATGCGACCCCAGTGGCCCATGTTGACGATGTCGGAAAGCGCACCCATGGTGCAGAAATTCGATTTGCTGGCGATGATACCGAATGCGAACGCCAAGCCGAACCCCCACGCCACGACGAGCGTGCTCAGGCTACCGGTTGTTCCCAAGGTCTCCTCCTTGAAATGTCACTCTGCGTCGCGCCGCGAAGCCGCGCGACGCAGACCTTGAATCAGAAGCGTGTGCCGAAGGCGAAGCCTAACGAGTTTTGCGACATGCCGATGGTCTCGTTGCCGCCGGCATTGGGGATCGGGAACAGCGCGTTGAACAGCGACGAGCCAGTGACCGTTACCCGCGGGGCATGCATGTAAGCAACGCTCCACTCGGTATTCTTGCCAACACTGTAAGTAAAGCCAAGCGTGTAATGATCCTGTACGACGCCGGGCGCGAGGATGTTGAAAGTGACATCGCGCGGTTCGATCGGATTATCCGAGCGGCCGAAACCGGCGCGCAGGGTGAGCGACTTGTCGAGCGCGTATTCGACGCCAAGTTTCACGACGCTGATATCCTGCCAGCCGAAGCCCGGGCCACCGTTGGAGCCCAAAGGCGCCTGGTTGCTGCTGCGGTTGCCGATCGAATTCACGCCGCTATACTGGATGCGTTTGTAGTCGAGCAGCACTGACAATTCCGGCATCGGCTGCAGGCCAATTCCGACGGTGTAACTGGCAGGCATATCGAAACCGCCCTGCTCGGCAAACAAGCCCTTGTATTTGTCGAACTCACCCATCTTCATCTTGGTGGCATAGCTTGCGCCGATGCGAAACGCATTGCTTATATGGCCGAGGTAGCCGATGCGGATACCGTAGCCCGTCGAACTCGAATAGCCATTGTTGCTCACGTCGCCGGGACTGCCGCTCAACTGCGTAAAGAGTTGCACGCCCTCGATCTTGAAGCGTTGATATCCAAACAATGGCGATACGCCGACGCTGTGGCCGTCGGTGAATTTCCACGACAAGGTCGGGGCGATCAATAGTTGCGAGAGGTCGACGCCCAGCTTCCCGGAGCCGCACAACGCATTGGCCGGGCCGAACTGGAATTGCGCGTTCGGGCACTGGTACGCTCCTTGCGGATACGAGGAGTTCATGCCGCCATTGCCGTACACCGTTACGCCAAGCGACATGTCGCTGGAAATCATCCGGTTATAGCCAAACTCAGGAATGAAAAAATTTGTGTGGCCGCTTTCGACCTTGCCGTTGAGCGGAGGAATGGCGGCACCGCTGCGCTCGGCGTCGCGTTCGGGGCTGAACCAGTCAAGACCGGCGTCGAGCCGATTGCCGACAAAGACCATCTGTGCGGGGTTGTTGGCGCCGCCAAAAGTGTCATCGGTGCGCGTCATGCTGGCGCCAGCCATGCCTTTTGACTTGATGCCGTAGCCGTGCGAGAAATAACCGTCGGTTGCCAGCGCAATTTGCGGGGCCAGGCAACCTGCGGCGAGCAATGCGAGAAAAATTCTGGTGCGTGTCATGGTGTTCCTTTCCGAGAGGAATGATCAGAGACCGGTGCAGGTGCACGCGGCCTGTTTGCAGCAATGCGAAAGTCTTTTGTCAAATGAAGAGGCAGATGTCGGTATCGCCGGCGAATCCCATGAAGGTCGATGCGCCGCCGTAAGTCACCTCTTCGATGAATTCGCTCTTGTCGAATTCGAACAGATCGACGGTCATCTGGCAGGCGACGAACTTGACCTCGGCTTCGAGGCAGAGCGCCCGCAGTTCTTCAAGGGACGCAACGCCCTTGGATTTCATCTTGTTCTTCATCATCATTGTCGCCATCGACTCCATGCCCGGCAAAATTTGCACGAGAACCGGCATGGGCACGGGCATCGGCATTGCCGGATTTGCAAGCGGACTGATTTTTACGTCCGACAAATCCTTGCGCAGAAGTTGCAGGCCATAGAACGTGAAGAAAATCTGCACTTCATATCCGAGCGCGGCCGCCGTGGACGCCAAAATGAACGGTGGATACGCCATGTCGAGCGTACCCTTGGTGGCGATGAGCGCCATCTTCTTTGTTGCCATGATTTCTCCTGGGTTATCAATAAGCGATGAGGCGCGCCAACCGCGACGGGCTTGCGCAATGCAAAGGCGCGGTCAAGCCTTTTTCATCAGGAATACATATTTGCCGCCTTCCTCAGTCGAGGAAAGCAGGGAATGGCCGGTCTGCTCGGCGAACGCCGTCATGTCGGCGACGGATCCGCGGTCAGTCGAGATGATCTTGAGAACCTGTCCCGAGCTCATGTCGTTAAGCGCCTTCTTGGTTTTTACGATGGGCAGCGGGCAGGAAAGGCCGGATGCGTCGAATTCCTTGTCAAAACTCATGTAATTTCTCCTTGTGCGAATGGGGTGGCGCTTCCGGTCAACTCGACCGGTCGGGCACGTTTGGTTCTGTTTCAAATCTTTTGTTGAGCGGTTTGTCAGCAATTACATTTTGTTGCTTTTCAAGCTTCGCTTGATATTGCGCCAAGCTGAAACGACGGTATTGATATGCATCAGACAAGGACCAAATCTTTGAAATGCCCAGTTTTACTCGGTCGCTATATCGCGTGGACAAATTGAAATATCCGCATGAAACAGAGCGATACACCGAGCCATGCGAAGTCCATCTGACTCGCATTAGGCGGTCTTGCGCAATTCCAGTCTATTCCCGCAGCGAGTAATGGCCCGACTACCCATGTGGGTAGGTTGCCCCCCCGCCAAGTGAGGACTACCAGAAGGCCAGCAAACGGCCCTCGGCGACCTTGGAGTCGAAGCGCTTCAGCGGGCTGTTGCCCTTCTTGATGCAATCGCCGCTTCTGACATCGAATTCCCATTGGTGTTTTGGGCAAGTCAGGGTGCTGCCATTGAGGGCCAAATGCGGAATATTGGTGCTCTGATGGGGACAGCGGCTGTCGTACACCTGAAAGGATTCATTGCTGCGATAAATGAACAGGCCGCGCCCGTCACAGTCAATTCGCGTGACATCACCATCCTTGACATCGTCAATGGCCAGGACGTCGTGCCACTCACCGGTGCTGGCCAGTGCATCGGGCGAGAATTCCGGGATATTCATGTCCAGGATGATATCCACCGCCCAGATGATTTTTGCCAGGCCCAACGCCGGAAACGCCATCAGCAGCGCGTCGAGAATTTCCGCCGGCGTACTTCCCTCGCGCAATGCTCGCCCCAGATACTGGCGAAACCCGCGATCTGTCTGCGCATGGACTTTGGTAATGACGGAAATCAGGTTCCTGGTTTTTGGGTCGAGATGCTTGCCGGCATCTTTCAGGAAGGCAAAGTAGTGCCCCAACGCTTCCGGTCGGGTTTTTAGCAGGTAGTTCAGTGCGTCACTCATGGTGTGAAATCACTTTCATTCAGGGTTGAAATTTTGCGGTCGTTGTATCCCTTGCTTGCTTCCCGAATTGCTCCGCAAATCGTTTCCACGCTTTTCGAACAATAACCAGATGCAGTTAAAGTTCGGTGTTGCATGTTGTGCCGGCGACGAACTTGCGGAGACAAGTCGGGCTTTTGATGCATATCGTTTTACGGGTGTGGCATGTTGGCTGGATTCAGCGGGTCATCCTTCCCGGCTTCGCCAAGCCACCGGCAGATGGCGGCAAGCGCCATGTCTTCGTTCGGAAAGATATGCGTCTGTCCAATGTCCTCGAACAATCCGGTGCGATGCATCACATCCAGCACTTGTTTCTTCAGGCCGGAAAACACGAGCGTGATGCCGTAATCGCGTAGCCGCTCGTGCAATTGCCTGACGATGTCCTCGCCTGATGCATCGAGATTGTTGATGCCGTTGCCGACGATCAATACATACTTTGCGGCCGGCTTCGTTGCCACGGCATCCAGCACGGCGTCCTCGAAATAGGCCATGTTGGCAAAATACAATTGGCCGTCGAAACGCACCGGCACCACATGTTCGCTGGTCAGCATTTCCGGATGGACCTTCACGTCGCGCAGCGTGCCGTCGGTGTAACGCCCCAACCGGGCCACGCGCGGCTTCATCGAGCGATACAGGAAGAGCAAGATGGCGACAGCGGCGCCGAGCAGAATGCCATTGTCCAAATGCGGCGCGAAGGCCAATGTCGCCACGAACGTTACGCCGGCGGCAATGCCGTCATGTTTATGCACTTGCCAAGCGTGCTTGATCGCCGAAAAATTGATCAGGCCGATCACTGCCATGATGATGACCGCAGCCAGCACCGCCTGAGGCAGGTGATATAGCAATGGCGTCAGAAACAGCAGCGTCAGCAGTACGATGACACTGGCGAACACTGACGACAGGCCGGTCCTGGCATTGGCGTTGAGATTGACCGCGGAACGCGAGAATGAGCCGCTCACCGGAAAAGAATGACTGAGGCTGCCTACCAGGTTCGCCAAACCCTGGCCGAGCAATTCCTGATTCGGATCGATCCGCTGCCTGGTCTTGGCGGCCATTGCCTTGGCAATGGAGATTGCTTCCATGAAACCAACCAGGGAAATGACCAGCGCGCTGGAAAACAACAGTCCAATGTCATTCCAGCGCAGGGTCGGAAGGGAAAGTTCCGGCAGCCCGGCAGGAATGCGACCCACGACCTCTCCGCCGCCGATCAACTTCAATTCACCTTCGCCCAGTTTGCCGATGCGCCAACGATATCCATCCGATGTCTCGCCGGCCGGAACTTGCCCGGCGAGATAGAGTTTGGGTTTGCCGCGCTCTTGCGCGGGTACTTGCTCGAAGATGAATTCGCGCAGCGAACGGCTGTTCTTGCGCTTCTCGTTTTCGGCGTTGCCCAGTTCCAGTTGCAGCAGTTCGATCTCGTAACGCACCGCCGCGACCTGCTGGCCGGTCACGCCCCGTTTCTGGGCCTGTTTCAGGTCCGCGACATGCCGGTTAACCTGTTCTTTCAACCGCGCGATATGCGATTCTGTCTTCATGAATTCACTCGCCAGGAAGCTGACTTCGCCATTCATGATGTATTCCACGCGGCTGGTGCTGTTGTGCTCGAAGGCGATGCCCCAGCTCACCAGCGTCGACAGCGCGACCGCAACCAGGACATTGGGCAACTTTGGCGTGAAGCGCTTCATGCCGATCATGATGACGAAGGCACCGACGCCCATCATCAAAGTCGGTAGATGCGTCTCACCGACTTGTTGGAGCATTCCCCAGACGTCCTGCAGGAAATGTTCGCTGCGTCCAATGGAAATGCCGAACAGTTTGTTGAGCTGGGACATGCCGATGATGATTGCGGCGGCATTGGTGAAACCGACGATAACCGGATGCGACAGGAAGTTGACCACGATGCCCAGCTTGAACGCACCAAGCGTCAACTGAATCAAACCGACCAGCAGTGCAAGTAGCACGGCGAGCGCGATGAACTGCTCCGAGCCGGAAGCGGCCAGTGGAGCAAGTGCCGATGCCGTCAACAATGACACCACCGCCACGGGTCCGGTGGCAAGCTGTGCGGATGATCCCCAAAGCGCGGCAATCATGCCGGGCAGGAATGCCGCATACAGTCCATAGAAGGGTGGCAGACCCGCCAGCTGGGCGTAGGCCATGGATTGCGGAACGAGTACCAGGGCCACGGTGAGGCCCGCGATCAGATCGGCCGTTAGCGTCTCGCGCCGCAATGGCCACCATGAAACAAAGGGGAAAAGGCGGCCGATTCGACCATTCATGATCTGGGTTCACCGTCCGGCAGCTTGTCGTGACACTCGGTGAAGATTCGTGTCTTGCAAGTTCGGCAGATCTCCGAATCGAGCGTGGAATAGATGGGTTTGATCCAGTTCGACATCGCCGGAAAGAATCCGCCCGCGCCGATGTCGTGCAACTTGTCGGCCTTGCGCAGAAAATTGTAGATGGCGTTATTGCACCGATAGAAATACAAGCCGCCGCCCAGGTTGCGGCGCCGTCGTGCCTCCTGCGCCAGCATCTCAGCGCCAGCTACATCAACGAAATTGATGCCATGCGCGAGGATCATCACGGACTTCTGGTGCGGGTTGATCTCGTCGATCTGCATCAGCCCATCGCGCACATAATCCACGGCGCCGAAGAAAATTGAACCGTTGATACGCGCGATGCGAAACTGCGGACATTCGGGATGTCCCTTCGCGTCGACGAAGTGATATGCGCCTTCCTCACTGGCAGGTACGCAGGGCACGAGGGATGGCCTGGAAACACGATAAAGATAGAGTGACAACGAGAGCAGAATGCCGAAGAAAATGCCTTTTTCCAGGTCGATCACGGTACCGACCAATGTGACCCACAAGATCACGGCTTCGGCCCGGCTAATTCTGGTGATCTCGGCGATGTGATGAAAATCGATGAGTCCCCAGGCCACCAGGAACAGGATACCCGCCATTGCCGCCGTTGGCAGGTAGGAAGCCAGGGGGGCCACCAGCAACAGGACAAGAATCAGAAATATCGATGCGAAAACCGTCGCCAGTGGCGTCTGCGCGCCCGCCGCGTAGTTGACACCACTGCGGTTAAACGAGCCGGACGAGGCGTAAGCGGAAAAGAAACTGCCGATCAGATTCGACAATCCTTGCCCGATGAATTCCTGGTTACCGTCGATCCGCTGTTCGGATTTCACGGCAATGGAGCGTGAAATGGAGACCGCCTCGGTCAAGGCCAGCATGGTGACGACCAATGCCGGAAACAGCACTTTGTGGAGGGTTGTGTAGGAGAAATCCGGCATTGAAAATGGGGGCAGGCCGGCCGATAGCGCGCCCACGGTTTTGATCTGGGTGACGGCGGCGCCAAATTCGCGGTTGACGAGGTAGGCGACGACACTGCCGATGACCATCGCCACGATCATATAGGGCAGTTTGGGAATGAACTTCTTCGCCGCGATTCCCGCGGCCAGCGTGACCGCGCCCACCGCGCAGACGTAGGGATTGATGTTACCGGCCTGCAGGAACAGTTGCTCGATCACAACATGAAATGACGCACCGCGCGCGATGTCGAGGCCAAAGAAATTCTTTACCTGGCTGGCCGCGATCAGCAGCGCGGCACCCGCCGTGAATCCGATAACCACCGTATGCGAGATGAAATTGACCAGTACGCCCATGCGTGCCAGCCCCAGGATCAACTGGAACAACCCGGTCAGAAAGGTCAGCGTTAATACCATGCTGATGAACTGTGGTGAACCTGGATCGGCGAGCGGGCTCATGGCGGCGAACACCGCGATGGAAATGGCAGTGGTCGGGCCTGAAACCAGATGCCAGCTCGATCCGAACAGGGCGGCAATGATGGCCGGCACCATCGCGGCGTAGAGGCCGTATTCCGGAGGCATTCCGGCGATGGTGGCAAAGGCCACTCCCTGCGGTAACACGATCAGTGCGCCGGTGAGTCCGGCGATCAGGTCGGCGCGAATGGATGGGCGATCCACCATGTGCTTCCATTGCATGAAGGGAAACAGACGGTACAGCCGGTATTTGCGTGATTGGTGAACCATGTGAGTGTTGAATCATCCCACCGTCAGGCAGGAGAGTGTCTTGTGGATGCCTGGCTTGCTGGAAATAAAACCATCGCTGCGCCGCAATCTGATATTTTCAAGTATAGACGTCACACCGGGCAGCATGGCGATTGAATAAATCCTTGATGCCGGATCGGCAAGGAAGCGCCGACGTTACAAGAAAGACAAAGTAGTTTGCCCACGTGAAATAGCGGGGCCAACACGGCCGGCTGGCAATGAGGATGCCGCAATGAGTTGATCTGTGTCAGGAAACGACCTTACATGTTCCTGCGAATCGTCATGGCGCCGCGAATCTGGCCTATGGAGTAGCCAACTCCCTTGTCACCGGGATACCGCGTTTGCAACTGCGCGGTGACCTCGGGCGCGAGCGTTTCAGGCGCACCATGACATGACAAGCAAATTTGTTGGACGGGAAGGGCGCGCATATAGCGATATTCTTTCTTGTCGCCACTTGCCACGACGTCCCACTTTTCCAGTGTCGCGGGACTTTCGCCTGCCGCCGCGCGGCGGTCAAAATCTTCCAGTGCCGCGCGTTCCCAGGTATCGGGAATTGCCTTGGGATTGCGGTTGCGCAGGCTCACGCGGCGTATGGTCCAACCTGACTGTTCCGAGGCGGCCTTGGCCATTTGCGGCGCCTTCTCGCTGCATACGCCGATGGCGGATTGTGGCCCGCCCTTGGCAATTTCTTCAGTGAGTACCTGCAGCAGTTTGGGCGGCACGGAACTGGCAGTCTTGCGTGCATCATTCAGCCACTGCGCTTCGTCGGCAATTGCGTCGGCGGCGGCAAAGGCAGCCGCAAAAAGAGTCAGGGTCAGGGTGATTTTGCGCATGGGAATTTCACTATTGGGAGATTTGGCTGAAGACAATCTAAAGAGCGCATCACGAGAGGGAAATCAACAGCGTACTCCCATATATGGCCGGCTGGGCTGCCGCATCGACAGTCGACGCCATTCCGGCAGGATGCGATTCACATACTGATTGCACTAGAAAAACGCCTGCAAGACCATACTCCGAACGGGTAATCCGAATGGGTAGGTGACTTATTGGTGTGCGAGGCGAACAATGATCGTTGTCGTGCGCCCCTGGTAAAGGCGGCGCGCCACTTTCCGAATCGAGGCCATGCCGTGAATGCAATTGTTGCCGATTTCACCGAGGCAGAACGCGAACTGGTCGCGGATATTTTGCAGGAGCGCTACCTCAAGACGCTTCTGCCGGAACCGGCCGACAGTGAGCTGAAGCTCGACCCCGCCAGCGACGACCTGACCATTTGCCCGACGCTCTACTGGAAAGAGCGCGGCGCGCATTTTGTGGTCTGCAAGGTGGCGGATGGCCAATATCGTTGCCAGTTTTTCTACGCCGATGCCGACCATTACGGAACAGGCCAGGATGAATACACGGACCTGCGTCATTGTGTGCTGACGCTGCTGCGGGTCCAGGCGGACCATGAAGCGCAGAGCGCCGGCATTTCCAGTGAGGCAACCGCTGCGGAATTAGCGAATGGCCACGGTGACGATGAATATCATGGCCCGGTCGTGATATGACTCTCGACCGGGCGCGTCAGTTGCTCGAAACACAGGCCGACTTTGGCGGCGGTTACAACCGTCATGGTACGCGGCTGATCCTCGCCGAGGTCGCGCGCGAACATGGGCAGGATGCGGCTGACGGCCTGATTCGCGAACTCGACCTTGAACGTGTGTTCGGCATAGCGCCCGGCACACAGATCGCGCCATGAAAATTTGTGTCGTTTCCGACAGTCATGATCGAGCACCGATGCTCGCGGCAGCGGTTGCCGCCGCGAAGGAAGCCGGTGCTGAGGCCGTCGTACACTGCGGTGACCTGATCGGGGCGATGACGTTGCGCCCGCTGATTCAGATTGGCTTGCCCGTCCATGTGGTGCATGGCAACAATCTCGGCGACCCGGTCGCGATGTGGAATTTATGCCGCACATCGGGCGGACTGATCACTTATCACGGGCCCGACATCGATTTGCAGATGGGCGGACGCCGTTTGTTTGCCACGCACTATCCGCACTACGGTCGCGGCCTGGCGTGCACGGGTGACTACGATATCGTCTGCTGCGGTCATTCCCATGTCGCCAGCGTGGTGCAACAGCCGACCATCATCGGCGGCATGACATGGCTGTTGAACCCCGGGAGCGTGGGCGGTCTTGGCGCCCCGGCGACCTGGCTGCTGGCGGATCTCGCCACGCTCGATTTCCAGATTCGGCAATTGGACTACCCCAATGGGTAATGTCTTCTACGCCCTGTTTTGTTTACCATAGACCCAACGTGTTGCCAGAAGAATGGCGGGCGCAAGCGTACGCAAGGTAATCGAAACACCCTCGTAACCTGTAATGTTGTGGAGGATTCATGACAGAAACTATCGCGACCAGCCAGACGATTCTCGTGGTGGGCGGTGGCGTCAGCGGCATGACGGCGGCGCTTGAAGCGGCGGAATGCGGACGAGAGGTGGTACTCGTTGAGCGCAGTCCCACCCTGGGTGGGCGCACCGCCATGCTGTACCGGTATTTCCCGAAGATGTGTCACCCGACCTGCGGGCTTGAGATCAATCTGCGGCGACTGAAAGCCAACCGCAATGTGCGGGTAATTACGATGGCGGAAGTGGTTGGCATCAAGGGCGAGCGCGGCGCCTACACCGCCACCTTGAAAATCCGCCCGCGCTACGTCAATGAAAACTGCACTGCCTGTGGTGATTGCGCGAAAGCAGTCAGCAGCGAAATCCCGAATCCCTATAACTACGGTCTCGATAAAATCAAGGCCGCGCACCTGCCGCACGCGATGGCGTATCCGCAGCGCTATGTGCTTGATCCGTCGATCATTGGCACGGACGAAGCCGACAAAGCGTACGCCGCCTGCAAGGCCGAGGCGATTGACCTGTCGATGCTGGAAGAGACAATCGAACTCCCGGTCGGCGCGGTGGTTTGGGCGACCGGCTGGAAACCTTATGACGCAGCGAAGATCCAGCCCTACGGCTACGGGCTCTATCCCGATGTCATCACCAGCGTCGAGTTCGAGCGGCTGGCCGATCCGGCAGGCCCAACCGGTGGCAAATTGCGGCGTCCCTCGGACGGCAAGGAAGCGAAAAACATTGCGTTCATTCAGTGTGCCGGTTCGCGAGACGAGAACCACTTGCGCCATTGCTCGCGCATATGCTGCATGGCCTCGCTGAAGCAGACGCAGTATGTGCGCGAAGCGCATGGCGACGCGGCGAAATCGACCATCTACTACATCGACATCCGCGCTATCGACCGCTTCGAGGATTTTTACCAAAACGTCCAGAAGGATTCGACCGTCACCTTCGTCAAATCGAAAGTGGCGCGCATCGAACAAGCGGTGAATGGCGACCCGATTCTGCACGGCGTGGATACCGAGGGCTATCACCGCTATGCCACCCCGCACGATCTGGTGGTGCTCGCGATTGGCATGGAGCCGGAATCCAACGGGATCGCGCTACCGGACGACATCGTCACGGATTCCTCGGGATTCATCGAGGGTTCGGCCGACGGCGGCATGCTCGGTGCGGGTTCGGCGTCGAGTCCGCTCGATGTCAATCGTTCGGTGCAAAGCGCCACCGGCGCGGCACTGCGCGCGATCAAGGTCATACACCAGACAGCCGGGGAGGTAGCTTAACGTGGCGGACAACAAATTTGGCGCATACCTTTGCGCGGGCTGTGGACTCGGAGAGGCGCTCGATCTCGGCACGATGGAAAAGATCGCGCAGAAGGAAGGCAAGATGCAGGTGGTCAAGCGTCACGACCTGCTTTGCAGTGCCGCGGGCGTACAAACGATCCGCGACGATATCGAGAAAGAAGGCGTCACGCATGTGATGATCGGCGCCTGCTCGCGCCGCGCCAAGACCGAGGCGTTCAATTTCCCCGGCATCGCGATGGCGCGCGCCAACTTGCGCGAAGGCGTGCTGTGGATCGTCGCCGAGGGTGACGCGCACGACGAAGTGCGGCAGGAAATGGCCGATGATTACGTGCGCATGGGTTGTGCCGAACTGAAGAAGATGAAGGTGCCGGGCGGCAATCCGGATCGCGGTGCCAATAAACGTATCCTCGTGGTCGGCGGCGGTGTGTCGGGCCTGACGGCGGCGATCGAATCGGCCGAAACCGGCTACGACGTTTTGATCGTGGAAAAGGCGCACGAACTGGGTGGCTGGGCGGCGAAGCTCTGGAAGCGCGTACCGTTTCGCGAGCCTTATGCCGAGCCGCAGGCTACCGGCGTTGGTGAATTGATTGCGCGGGTCATGGCCCATCCACGCATCAAAGTTCACCTTGGATCGTCGCTTGCGGAGACCGCCGGTGCACCGGGCAAATTCGCGGTCAAAATCGCGCAGGAAAGCGGCACGGTTAGTGAGGAGATCGTCGGCGCGATCATTCAGGCCAGCGGCTTCTCAACTTACGACATCGCCAAGCTGCCTGAACTGGGCGGTGGCTTGCCTGGCGTGATCGATCAAGCCGGTCTTGAAGCACTTGCTGTCGCGGCGAAGGGCGGGCCGATCAAGCGCGCCGATGGCCGCGAGGTGCAGAGTGTTGTGTTCGTGCAGTGCGCCGGCCAGCGCGATGAATCGGGCACCCATTTGCCGTATTGCTCCGGCCATTGCTGCGCGACCAGCGTCAAGCAGGCGATGTATTTCAAGGATGCCAATCCGGGCGTTGATACGGCGATCATTTACACGGACCTTCGTATGCCCGGCATGGGTGAGGACTTCTACCGTAGCGCGCAGTTGAAGGGCGTGACTTTCACCAAAGGCAAGGTCAGTAAAGTCACTACCGACGGTAGCGGTTGCTCGGTGAACTTCCGCGACTTGATCCTGGATGAGGATGCGGTCGTTGCCGCCGATCTGGTGGTACTCGCCACTGGGCAAGTGCCGAATTCCGGCGTGAACATCGATATTCCTGAAGATCAGCAGCCGGAAGTCAAACCCATTTCCATCCTGAACCTGACCTATCGCCAAGGCAAGGATCTGCCGCAACTCAAGCATGGATTGACTGACTCGCACTTCATCTGCTTTCCGTACGAGACGCGCCGGACCGGCATTTACGCGGCCGGCCCGGTGCGTCGTCCGATGGATATGCAGCAAGCCATCGATGATTCCACCGGCGCTGCGCTGAAGGCGATCCAGGCCGTCGAAAACGCAGAGCAAGGTCGCGCCGCGCATCCGCGCTCGGGCGATTTGTCGTACCCGATCGTGCGGCTCGAAGGCTGCACGCAGTGCAAGCGCTGCACGGTCGAATGTCCGTTCGGCGCGATCGACGAAGACGAACGGCGCTTCCCGGTATTCAATGAATCGCGTTGCCGCCGTTGCGGAACCTGTATGGGCGCCTGCCCGGTGCGCGTGATTTCTTTCGAAAACTACTCGGTGGACACCGTCGGCAGCCAGATCAAGTCGCTCGACATGCCCGACGAGTTTTCCGAGCGGCCACGCATCCTGCTGCTCGCCTGCGAGAATGATGCCTATCCCGCGCTCGATATGGCGGGCATGTCGCGCACGGTCTACTCGGCGTTCGTGCGCGCGATACCCGTGCGCTGCCTTGGCTCGGTGAATTCGATCTGGATAACCGATGCCCTCAACAGCGGCTGGGACGGCGTGATGATGATGGGCTGCAAGAAGGGCGACGATTACCAGTGCCACTTCGTGAAGGGCTCGGAACTCGCGCACTACCGCATGAGCAAGATCGACGACACGCTCAAACAGTTAGGGCTGGAAAAGGAACGCGTGGCAAGCTATGAAGTTGCGATTACGGACAGCCAGCGGGTGGCGGCACTGATCGACGAGTATGCAGCCAAGATCAAGGAAATCGGCATGTCGCCGTTGAAGGGGTTCGCATAATGAAAGCCTTGCCGACCACAATTACCAAAGACAACAGCGCGACGTCGATCTTTTACCGTAACAACTTCCTCGCCGAAGTCGAGGCGCACGTCGAGGATGGCGAGTGGGTCAAGATGTGCATGCAGTGCGGCGTGTGCGCGGGATCCTGCCCGCTGGGCCAGCATTGGCAACATTCGCCACAGAAAATCTTCATGATGATCCGCGCCGGCAAACGCGAGGAATTGCTCACGTCCGACGCGATGTGGATGTGCACGTCCTGCTATAACTGCATGGCGCGCTGCCCACGCAAGTTGCCGATCACGCACATCATCCACGGCATTGCCAGCTACGCGCACAAGCTGGGGCTGGTGCCAAAGATGCAGCCGACGCGCCACTTCTCCATCCTGTTCTGGAACAACTGCATCAAGACCGGCCGGGTGAACGAGCTAAAGCTGACGATGGGCCTGTACTTTCGCGATGGCCTGATTTCCGGCATCAAGAAGGGCTGGAACATGCGCAACATCGCGCTGGGCCTGGTGTTCGCGAAGCGGCTTAATCCGTTCGAACTTTTCGGCGGACACCAATGTAAAGATAAGAAGGGCATCGCCGCGATACTGAAAAAAGCGCGCGAAATCGAACAGCGCAAACACGCAACGCATTGAGGAAACCGATCATGGCCAAAAAAGAATACGCGTTCTATCCCGGCTGCTCGTCGCAACTCAAAGCCTCCGCCGCCAATTACCTGACTTCGGTCGAATCGATGTGCAAGACGCTCGACGTCAAGCTGACGCCGATCCCCGACTGGAATTGCTGCAGCGCCTCGATCAGCTACGCCGACGGCAGCGAACTCGAGCGGCTGGTACTGAATGCCCGCAACTTCGCGCTCTCGCAAACGCACCTGCCGGGCCAGGACATCGTCGCCACTTGCGCAGCGTGCTGGCTCAATGCGCGCGAATCCAAGGAAAAACTCGACGGCAGCGCGCAATTGATTGCCGACACCAACGAGGCGCTGAAAGAAGCCGGACTTGTGTACAAAAGCGGTACCGCGGTGCGCCATATGGTCGAAGTGCTGATCGAGGATTTTGGCTACGATGAACTGCAGAAGCCGGTGGTGAAACCGCTGGAAGGCATCAAGTTCGCCGGTTACGTCGGCTGCCAGACCAACCGCCCGTTCGGCGTGGCCGGCGAGTCATTCGAAAACCCGATGTACCTCGACAAAATGGTCGAAACCGTTGGCGGCGAAGCGCTGACGAAGTACGACCAGAAAGTGGCGTGTTGCGGTGGCGCGCTGGCGTTCTCCGAGCCGGAAAAAAGTCAGAAGCAAATCCGCGACATCGTCGAATCCGCCTACGATTTCGGCGCCGACATGATCGTCACGCCGTGCCCGCTCTGCCAGGCCAACGTCGAGGTGTATCAGGCCGAGATCAACCGCACCCAAGGCACCAAGCTCAATATGCCGGTGCTGTACTACTCGCAACTCATGACGGTGGCCTACGGCGGCACCGTGAAGGAAGCGGGGCTCGACGGGCACCTAATCCAGCCGAAGAAGCTGCAGGAGATTGCAGTGAAGGTGGTGGCGAAGAAGTAGTTCGCTTCGCTTGCGGGAAGGTTTCGCCAATTCCCACTGAAGGACCTCCAATGAACACTGTCGTACCGGCGCACAACCACAAGCGTTGCGCCGGGCCGGTACCCAAGTTTTGTAGAACTGCGACACATCGATAAAATAGGGCCCCGGCCTCCGCCGCGGAGACAAAACGCTAATAGCGAACGTCCGCTGCCAATACCAAACTCAAGCACTGGCGCGCCTTCGCGCCGTAAAATGTCCTGAACTGCCCGCCAAATGGCGATCTACGTGACATTCTGCTGTGAAAACTTGGTTGGATGTGATACCAGCAAATCCGTGACACTGGCCTTGACGTTGCTATCGATAGTCGATAGTATTCATGCATGATTCGATCATTTGCTGACAAAGTCACCGAGTCCATTTGGAATCGAGAGTTTGTAAAGGGCGTAGCCAACCCTGTTGCAAAGACCGCGTACAGAAAGTTGTTTCAACTCCACACGGCAACACGTTTGGCCGACCTCAACATTCCGCCAGCAAATCGGTTGGAAGCGCTCAAAGGCGACCGAAAGGGGCAATGGAGCATCCGAATCAATGACCAATTTCGGCTTTGCTTCACATGGCAGGATGGTGATGTCCATGACGTCGAGTTTGTTGACTATCACTGATATTTGATCAAGCCTGCAGGACTACACAGACCAACTCAAGGAGCCACACCACATGGCCACGCGAAAAATACCACTCGTGACACCTGGCGAGGTGTTGCGCAATGACTTCCTCGATCCGATGGGCATCTCTGCTTACCGCTTGGCGGCGGACACGGGCATGACGCAAACCCGCGTCAAGGAAATTCTCGATGGAACACGTAGCGTGACGGCCGATGCCGCGCTCCGTCTGGGTCGTTTCTTCGGTACCGATGCGCAGTGGTGGCTGAACATGCAGGCGTACTACGATTTGGAAAAAACCAAAGCAGAAAATGGTCGTGAGATTGCGCGGGCGGTGAAGCCTTGGCAACAGGCTGCGTAGTGCGCTTTGGCAAATTGGTGTGCGACAGGCGATGCGGGTGGGAAATTCGAGCCTGGAACCTTTTTGGGAACCTTTTTGAGGCCGAGATCAACCGCACCCAAGGCACCAAGCTCAACATGCCGGTGCTGTACTACTCGCAACTCATGACGGTTGCCTACGGCGGCACCGTGAAGGAAGCAGGGCTCGATGGGCACCTGATCCAGCCGAAGAAGCTGCAGGAGCTTGCGTTGAAGGCGGTGGCGAAGAAGTAGGTCGCCGCGGTCGTCGCCTGCGCATGTGCTTCTCATTGGGGAATTCTTAAAAGTTGTCGTCCCGGATCCAGTCCGGGACCCAAGTTTCACTGCGTATCATCCGGCCCCAGACTTTGTTACCTCGCGAACGCAACCTGATGGTTCGCACCAGGGCGACAACGCATGCGGTTTCGAACGCCCGCTGTCAATGCGAAACGCAAGCACTGGCGCGCCTTCCAGCCATAAAATGCTCCGAAATGCCCGCCAAATGGCGATCTGTGCGTTTGGCTGCGATGATTCGGTGAAATAGAAATAAATTCAAGCTGGAGCCCAGTGTACTTATGGGACCTAAAAGCCATAAATCTCCATTCTGGTTTGTTAACGGAAGTTGTCGACACGCCAATAGGCGCAAAATAGCGTCTCTCGTGGCGTTATCCTCCGCTAATTGGCAACGGTATCGCGTTGCTCTTTGGCTTTCTGGTTCCGAGACCAACTTTGGATTCAAGTGAGGTATTCAAGTATGGAACTGCTTGTCCGAGAGAAACACGAAGATGAGGTTGAGCAGGAAGTTACGCAGCGTGATCAGTTCAACACGGATGAGGTAACGCTGGTTGCAACGATTGTCCGTGAGCCCCACCAGAACTCGCTCGATGCCAAGCAGCCAGGTTCAGCCGAACCAGTGCGCACGCGGTTTCGTTTTCACGACGCGAAGGACTCGGACGCGCGGTATTTTCTTGACCTTTTCAGTGAACTCAGACCGCACCTTGGCGCCAGCGATGTCGACCTCGATGGCGTGGATTTCAGAAAGCCGCGAATTCTTGTTATAGAGGATTTCGGAACGACTGGTCTTTCGGGCTAGTTCGATAACTCGAATGATCTGTCGCCATTCAATGACTTCTGGCGCCGCATCGGCGCCTCGCACAAAGGCGGCGCGGCTGGTGGCCGATGGGGCCTTGGAAAACTGGTGTTCTCAAGCGCCTCCCGAATCAGAACGTTTTTCGGGCTGACCATTCGACAGGAGGACCCGGACCGTACGCCGCTTCTGATGGGGCAATCGGTACTGAAGACCCATGTCGTGAGCGGCGTCAAATATGCACCACACATTTTTTTGGCCGCTCAGGGTCGAAGAAATTGCAGTTACCGGACATCGATCAAACGACGGTTCAACAATTTCGAAGCGCGTTCGGTATCACGCGAGAGCATGAGCCTGGACTGTCGATTGCAGTGCCGTTTGCGTTGGATGACATTACGCCCGAGGCCCTGGTTCCCGAAGTAATAAAGAACTATTTTTTTCCGATACTTACGGGGAAGTTGATTGTTGAAGTCGGCGACACTTTGATTGACGCGGATACCTTTGACGATGTTGCCGCCAACTGCTTGGCGGGTAGCGCAATGGCAAACCGTGAACTTATGGCATTCATTCGGCGCGTCCACAAAGCGCCGGCACCTGACGCAGTCCTGCGGGATGGCTGGGCAGAAATAGGTAGTATGGGTTTGGCACTCGATCCTGGTCAACTAACGGCGCTACGCTAAAAATTGGCTTTCATCGCCGACCTTGTCCACGTTCGTGTGCCCATCTCGATTCGGCGTCAAACGGGCGAAGCCTGTGCCACATCGTTTGACCTTTACCTGCAGAAGGCGCCTGATGGCGTGAAGACTGAGTCGCTCTTTGTACGGGGTGCGATCACGGTGCCGGAAGAGAGCAGGTATTTTCGTGGACGCAATGTTTTTGGCGCGCTTGTTGCAGCGCACGAAGACATCGCGGAGTTTCTGGGCGATGCTGAGAATCCAGCGCACACGCGCTGGAACGGTAACGCAGACAAGCTAAAGCGAAAATGGAAATCTCCCACCGCCCGGCTCTCGGAGATTCGCCATAGCCTGGAAACCCTTTATAACCTTCTTGCACAGGCGATCGAGAGCGAGGAACCGGATGCATTGATTGATATTTTTTCGATTGAAGGCCCGGCATCAACTGTAAAAGCGGGCGTCTGCTGGCCCAACGCCGCCTCCACCCATGCCGGACATCCCGGCTTCGCGGAAGTTGTATCGGATTGTGGATCGGCGGGGAGGCTTCTCGATACG